>NZ_DDBA01000059.1:0-126252 GCF_002333005.1 Empedobacter sp. UBA2044 | reverse complement strand
CAAAATCGTACAAAAAGAAAAACAGTACAAATACGAATAAATGTCCTGTTTAAAATAAAATTTGATTTGTCTAATCCTGTTTCATTTTTTCAGGACGTTACATAAATATGCGGATTTTCCACTACTCCTTTTTTAAATACTTTTCTAACGCCCATTCTTAGTGCGTTATCAACTTGTAAAACTTGATCCAAAACCTTTTGCTCTGGACGACCTCTAAATGAAGTCACATGAAAAGAATCTGTTTCTCTTAATGGTTCTTTAGAAAAATAATAATTTGAAACACATTTTCTAAAACCTTCAAACTTTATTGGAGAAACCGAATGCAAAGAATCATTATGCGTTGCCATTACCGCTAATCGATTGAATTTACTAAAAATCGTAATTTGATCATTTTTCAATCCATTTGGCCAAACTTCTAAATTACCACCATATTCTTCTTTCCAGTCTGGCGTTACATAATACAATAAATTCAACACACGCCACAATTCTCTTTTCGCATCGTGAGAATTATCCAGATGAGGCTGCAAAAATTGACGATTTCCCATCATAGACAAACCTCCAGCATACAAAGATGAATCTGGAATAGGTTGTTTTATTTCGCAAATCTCAGCAATCAAATTTACGATTCTCTCATCTTGAAAAGCATAAATAATTTCCTCTAAAATAGGATGATATTGATTCATTTGAACTGCAATATATTTATCTTCTTTCAAACTTTTTTTCAACACCATTTCTTTTTCTTGTGGAAAAACTTGATTTATCTCCAAAACTGATTCTTCTGGTAATAGATCATCAACCCAAAAATAACCGATCTTATCTTTGCTACTATTGTATTGTTGACTTATTTTTTCCTTTTGATCGATTAATCGTTGTAAAATTATATCTGCGAATTGATTTCTGTTCATAATCATAAAGTTAATTAAAAATTTGTTTCAAAATAATTTCGGCATTCAATTTATCATTCAAATCATATTCAAGCGTATCAATATATTCTTTTGACCCTAAAAAAGGTTGATTTTTTAAATGATTAATAGCTTTTATCAGCTCTGATTTATTCGAAACTTGAACACAAAGTCCACTAATTTTCTCATCATCTATCACATTTTCATTTATTATCGAAAAACGACTATTAAATAATGCATTTATCACTTTTAGTTTTGTTCCAGATTCCTGAAAAGACCAGGCTATATTAAGATGTGCTTTTTCGAAAAGATTTTTTAAATGATCAAAATCTTTCAATTTAACAAATTGTATATGTGGATGATTTTTAATTTTTGCTTTTACCCAATCCTCTCTGCATCCTGACGCAATAACGAAAGAATAATCAATTTCTTTAAAAACTTCTATCAAGAAATCGACTACTTTACAATTGTCCGAAGCTCTCAAATCTCCGTGATACAAAGCAAATTCTCCTTTTTCACTTAATGATTGAAAAGTTTCATTTCCATGAAAAACAGGTACAAATTTTCCTTTATTATATTTTTCTTGAATATAATTTTGTTCAAATTTAGAAAGTGTAAAAACTTCATCAAACTGGTGGATAATATTTTCGTATTGGATATATTTTTTTGCCTCAATATAAAACAATGCTTTTTTCACTAGATTCTTTTCGCTTTCAGCCAATCCGGAAAAATAATTTTGCTCAATATTATGTAGTCTCAAATATTTAGAATAACCTTCAAGAGTATATTTATTCAAAATAAATGTTGTTTTTAGACTTTCAAAAAAAATAGGAGCTTTCAACGATTTAATTCGTTCATACAATAATTTGCTATCCCTCGATCTTACTGAAATAGGATATTTCTGAAAAATATAAAAAGGCTTTTGATGTATTGGATAAAAATAAACTTCTTTAGCATATTTTCTTAAAACATCGCTTTCTATTTCATTAAACCCAAACAGATGTAAATGAATCTCAACCCCAAGTTGATGAAATGCTTTCAATTTATAAAAAACATCTATAACACCTCCATAATTGGGAGGAAATGGAACATCCATACTTATAAAATGAAGCTTATTACCTTGATACATTAGTCAGTTAATTATTTAACAAAAAAAAGAGTCTACAACTAAGTAAACTCTTTCTTCAAAATTATATTGTGTAATTTATCTTATTCGGATATCGCTTCCGCAACTTCAAATAATCTTCCGTCTTCACAACGCACTTTACGCGCAGGATAGCGACGAATAATTTCATAATCGTGTGTAGCCATCAAAACTGCACAATTATTATCTTTCGATACCGACAACAATAAATCCATAATATCATTTGACGTTTCTGGATCTAGGTTTCCTGTAGGCTCATCTGCTAAAATTAATTCAGGATGATTTAATAAAGCACGAGCAATAGAAACACGCTGTTGTTCTCCTCCAGAAAGACGGAAAGGCATCATTTTCTTTTTTGACAACATCCCTACCGAATCTAAAACCTCATCAATACGTTTATCGATTGTAGCCTTATCTTTCCAACCTGTTGCTTTCAAAACGAACGTTAAATTTTGCTCAACTGTACGATCTGTTAATAATTGGAAATCTTGGAAAACGATTCCTAAATGTCTTCTAAGATCAGGAATTTTACTTGTTTTCAATGATTTCAAATCCATTCCAACCACAGAACCTTGTCCCGATTGAAGTGGTAAATCACCATAAAGCACTTTCAACAAACTACTTTTTCCACTTCCTGTTTTTCCAATAAGGTAGACAAATTCTCCTTCATTAAGTGTAAAATTAACGTCAGATAATACTAAATGATTTCTTTGATATATAGATGATTGACTTAACTCAATTACATTTTTAGCTTCCATACTTTTCTACAGTCTTTAAAACAAATGTAAAAAAAAAGCTTGAAAGAACGACCTTCAAGCTTATTTTTTATGAATTGTAGCGATTATCTTTTAGCTCTTACTTCACTAACAGTTAATGCTTTTCTTCCTTTCTTTCTACGAGCAGCTAATACTTTGCGCCCGTTTTTAGAAGCCATACGCTCACGGAATCCGTGTTTGTTTCTTTTTTTTCTGTTACTTGGTTGAAATGTTCTTTTACTCATCTTTACTAAGTTTCTAATCCATTACTCGAATGGGTTGCAAATATACAGTTATTATTATTAATTCAAAAATCAAATTGATAGAAAATTACAAAAAAGCTGAATTAATAGTAAACCGCGTTCCGTTCTACACTTTGTAATTTTCGAAGTGCAAATATAAAAACATTTTTTTGTTAAGCAAGAGAAAATTAAAACAATAACAATTAAAACTTATCAACAATATCATTTACGAGGATAAAACAAAGCTATTTTTAGAAGGATTAGAAAAGTTTCCTTAAAACTTTCATAAAACATCAAATATCTTGTTTTTATCAATCTTTTTTTAGCTTAAAATTCGTATATTAGCCACCTTATATAACAAAACAATATGACTGAAGGAGAAAGACTAATCCCAATTAACATTGAGGATGAAATGAAATCCGCTTACATCGATTATTCGATGTCGGTAATCGTATCTCGTGCGCTTCCGGATGTGCGTGATGGCTTAAAACCTGTACACCGTAGAGTATTATTCGGAATGTATGAATTAGGTGTTTTTTCTAATCGTTCTTACAAAAAGTCGGCACGTATTGTAGGGGAAGTTTTAGGTAAATTTCACCCACACGGCGACAGTTCTGTTTACGACACAATGGTACGTATGGCGCAACCTTGGTCTTTGCGTTACTTATTAGTTGACGGACAAGGTAACTACGGTTCTGTAGATGGTGATCCACCTGCTGCAATGCGTTATACTGAAGCAAGACTTCAAAAAATTTCAGACGAATTATTAGCTGATTTAGATAAAGAGACAGTTGACTTTCAACTAAACTTTGACGATACTATCCAAGAACCTACTGTATTACCTACTCGTGTTCCAAACTTATTAGTAAATGGTGCATCTGGTATTGCGGTTGGTATGGCAACAAATATGGCGCCACATAACTTAATAGAAGTTATTGACGGAACAATTGCATACATCGACAATCGTGAGATTACAATTGACGAATTAACACAATACATCAAAGCGCCAGACTTCCCAACAGGAGGTACTATCTATGGCTATGATGGTGTAAAACAAGCTTTCGAAACTGGACGTGGACGTGTTGTTTTACGTGCAAAAACTAATTTCGAAGAAGTACATGGTCGCGATTGTATTATCGCTACAGAAATTCCTTACCAAGTTAACAAGGCAGATATGATTGCAAAAACTGCTGAGTTGGTAAAAGATGGTAAATTAGATGGTATTTCTGAGATTCGTGACGAATCTGACCGTAAAGGTATGCGTATCGTTTATGTCCTTAAAATGGATGCGGTTCCTAACGTCGTTTTAAATAAACTATATAAATTTACTCAATTACAATCATCTTTCAGTGTAAATAATATTGCGTTGGTAAAAGGTAGACCAGAGCAATTAAATTTGAAAGACATGATTTATCATTTCGTAGAACACCGTCACGAAGTGATTGTTCGTCGTACGGAATACGAATTGAGAAAAGCACAAGAAAGAGCTCATATCTTAGAAGGTTACATGAAAGTAATCGGAACACAAGATGATCTTGATCGTGCAATTAAAATCATTCGCGAATCTGCAACACCAGACGAAGCGCGCACAGGGTTAATGGAAGCTTTCGAGTTATCAGAAATTCAAGCACGTGCAATCTTAGATTTACGTTTACGTACATTGACTGGTCTTGAGATTGATAAAATTCGTGAAGAGTACGAAGAAATCATGAAAATGATTAACCATTTGAAAGATATTTTAGCAAACGAAGATTTACGTATGCAAATTATCAAAGATGAGTTATTAGAAATTCGTAAAAAATATGGTGACGAACGTCGTACAGATATCGATTACGCAGGTGGAGACTTAAATATCGAAGATTTAATTCCTGATGAGCAAGTTGTTTTAACGATTTCTCACATGGGTTACATCAAACGTACACCACTTTCTGAATACCGCAAACAATCTCGTGGAGGAGTTGGTAATAGAGCCGCTACAACACGTGACGAAGATTTCTTAGAGTATATGGTTTCGGCATCTAACCACCAATACATGTTATTCTTTACAGAAAAAGGAAAATGTTATTGGATGCGTGTGTACGAAATTCCAGAAGGTTCTAAAACATCTAAAGGTCGTGCAATTCAGAATTTGATCAACATCGAGCCAGATGATAAAGTAAAAGCATATATCCTTACACACGATTTAATGAACGAAGAATACGTAAATAATAATTACGTAATTATGGTAACTAAAAATGGTATCATCAAGAAAACATCTTTAGAAGCTTATTCTCGTCCACGTGTTAACGGTATCAACGCAATTACAGTTCGCGAAGGTGATACATTATTAGAAGCTTTATTAACAGATGGTAAATCTCAAATTATGATCGCTTCTAAATATGGTAAAGCTATTCGTTTCGAAGACGAGAAAGTTCGTCCAATGGGTCGTACTGCTTCTGGAGTTCGTGGTATCAATTTAGGAGATCAACCAGATAATGAGGTTATTGGGATGATTGTTGTCACTGATGTAGAAAAAGAAACTGTATTAGTTGTTTCTGAACAAGGTTACGGAAAACGTTCTTCTATCGAAGATTATCGTGAAACAAATCGTGGAGGTAAAGGTGTAACAACACTTAATATTACTGATAAAACAGGAAAATTAATCGCGATTGAAGCTGTTACAGACGAAGATGATTTAATGATCATTAATAAATCTGGAGTTGCTATTAGAACTGGTTTAGATGAAATTCGTGTAATGGGTCGTGCAACACAAGGTGTTCGATTGATTAACTTGAAAAAGAACGACGAAATCGCAGCAATTGCAAAAGTACAAGTTGAAGAAGAATTGGAAGACGAAGTAGAACTTGATGAAGAGGGAAATCCAATTGTTATAGAAAACACAGACGAAAACAACGAAACTCAGACAGAAGAAACTACTGTCGAGGATCCAAATAATGAATAATCAATGAAAAAATTATTATTTAGTTTAGGTTTAGTTTTAGCAATGTCAACGTCATTTGCTCAAACTAATACAGAAGAATTAACAACAGAACCTACCGTTTTAGCTGAAAAATACAATAAATCAGCAAAAGAAAACTTAGCAAAAGGTGATGTTACAAAAGCAAGTCAAGATTTAGCAAAATTATCTAAATACGAAAACGGTAAAGTTTGGCAAGTCAAAAATAAAGACTCTAAAAAAGACGAATTTTACTATTCTCAAGCCGATTTAGATAAAGCTACAGCTGGTGGTAATTACGCAAAAGCAAAAGAAGTTGCTTTACAACCAAAATATGGTTTTTTGTTGCAATCTGAAGTTTCTAATTTAGCAAACAAAGAATTAGACACTGCAAACAAAGCAATGGACGCAAAACAATTTGCTGAAGCTGGAACAAAATTCTTAAATGTTTTCAACTTAGTTGAAGCTTTAGGTACAAAAGAAGATATCTACAAATATCAAGCAGCAATCTGTTTTTACAACGCAGCTGATTATGACAAATCGTTAACGATTTTGAAAGAATTAGCAGCAAAAGGATTCACTGGGAAATCAGCTAATCAAACAAAAGATTACAACCGTGATATGTATGTTTTAGCACTTAATGGATTGTACAATGCGAAAAAATACGATGCTATCGTAGAAGAAGCAACTACAAAATATCCAAAAGATGCTGATATCAACAATATCGCAACTGGAATTTACCAAGTTTCTGGAAACTCTGATAAAATGATAAAACGCATCGAAGAAGCGATTAAAATTAATCCAAACGATGCACAAAATTATTACAACTTAGGAGTTTTATATTTAGATGACGCTTCTAAAGCAGAAGAATCTAAAAACTTGTTCAAAAAAGCGATTGAATTAAATCCTAAACATTTCGAGTCTTACAACAATTTAGTTTTAGCTATTTTACAACCAGACAAAGAAATTGTTGAAACAATGAACAACAATTTAGGAACATCTAAAAAAGAGAAAGAAATTTACAATGCAAACGAAGTAAAACGCAAAGCTTTGTTTACAGAAGCAGCTCCTTATCTTGAAAAAATGTACGAAATTCAACCAGAAAATCGTCAAGTTATTCGTAACTTAATTCAAGCTTACAAAACTTTAGGAAACGATCAAAAAGAAAATTTCTATCGTGACGCTGAGAAAAAATTAGTAAAATAATTATTTCAATATTTTAAAAAGAAAGGACTTCAATTGAAGTCCTTTCTTATGCTTTATAATTCTGAATGTAGATTTAACGAACTTAGAACAAATCCCAATTTCTTAAATCTGGTAAAAAATGATGCGCTGTCAAATCATAACGAACTGGCACAACCGAAACATAACCTTCCTCTAAAGCACGTTCGTCTGTATCTTCACCTTTATCAAGATTTTTAAACTCTCCACTCATCCAATAATACGTTCTTCCACGAGGATCTTCACGTTTATCAAATTTTTCTTCCCATTTTGCATCAGCTTGGCGACAAACTTTTATTCCTTTTATTTCATGTTCTTTCAACTTCGGAATATTAACATTCAACACTACACCTTTTGGTAATTTATGTTTTAAAACTTGATCAATAATTGTTTTAATAAATTCTTCTCCAGCTTTAAAATCAGCATTATAAGCAAAATCACACAACGAAAAACCAATCGCAGGAATCCCTTCTATTCCAGCTTCTACAGCAGCAGACATTGTTCCCGAATAAATCACATTCACCGACGAATTCGATCCGTGATTAATTCCCGAAATACATAAATCTGGTTTACGAGGCAAAATTTGCGAAACAGCCAATTTCACACAATCCACTGGCGTTCCAGAACACGCATACTCTTTTACATCTTCATCAACTTCTATTTCATCACAAAACAATGTCGAATTTATTGTCACCGCATGTCCCATTCCACTTTGCGGACTATCTGGCGCAACAACATAAACTTCTCCAAATCCTTTTGCAATCTCTATCAACGCTCTTATTCCAGGCGCAGTTACTCCATCATCATTTGTAACTAAAATTAGCGGTCTTTCCATATTTTATTCTTACTTTTATTCATCATTTTTACAAATGTAAAAAACTTCCTTCTAATTTCTTTTTTGTTTTATATTTGAAGGAGTCTTAAATTATTAATTTATATAATACCAACGCAATATGTTAATTAAAAAAACGTATGTATTACTATCGTTTTTATCAATGAGTTTGCTTGCTTTTTGCTTTTGCAAACCCATGTTAGACACAGATGAAGAAAGAGAAAAGTTAATCGTAAAAAATACACGAAACACTCTAACTTACCTACATTACAAACCTGCTACTGTAGATGATAAATTTTCGGAAAATGTTTTCAACAAATATTTAGAATACATTGATCCAAGCAAACGTTTTTTATTGCAATCTGATTATGATTTATTCAAAAAAGATTATCACAATTTAGATGATTATTACAAATCAGAAAACTTAGGTTTCTACAATTCAACTGTTGATACAATCTACAAACGTATTGCTGAAGCTGAAAAATATTCGATGGATGCCTTGTCAAAACCTTTTGATTTTAATCAAAAAGAGAATTTCAACATCGATTATAAAACATCAAAATTCGCGAAAGACAAGAACGAAGCAAAAGATTTGTGGCGCAAATATTTGAAATATAACGTGATGTTAGAAATCATTTCAATGCAAGACGAATTAAAAGGTCAAAAGAAAGATACATTAGACAACTCTTCTTCTATAAAACCTATAAAAGATCCTTTGGCAGATGAGAAAAAGAAAATCACAAAAGATACGCCTTTTGCAGAAGTAGAAAAGATGGCGCGTGAAGAAGTTAAAGACTTGATTTCTGACTATTTCCGTCGTATAAAACAAACAAAACGCGAGAACTATTTTTCTATTTACATGAACTCGTTCACAGAACAATACGATCCGCACACAACATACTTCTCTCCAACAAGTAAAGAGGATTTCGAATTCGAAATGTCTGGACAAATGGAAGGAATTGGAGCCAAAATACAAGACAAAAGAGGTTACGCTACAATTGCTGAATTAATTGTTGGCGGACCAGCTTGGAAGAGCAATAAATTAGAAGTTGGTGACAAGATCATTAAAGTTGCACAAGGGAAAAATGGTGAAGCTAAAAACATCGTTGGGATGATTTTAAGCGATGCTATTCGCCTAATTAAAGGGAAGGAAGGAACAGAAGTTGTCTTGACTATTCAGAAAAAAGACGGTTCTCAACAAACAATCTCTTTGATTCGTGAAGTGATTGAATCAGAGGAAGTGTTTGCTCGCTCATCTGTTATTACGGACGAGAAAGGAGATAAATACGGAATCATCTATTTACCTGAGTTCTACACGCCAATGGGAAAAGAAGGCGGACGTTATCCTTCGGATGATATCAAGAAAGAAATTGAAATCTTGAAGAAAGAAAACATCAAAGGTCTTGTCTTCGATGTTAGAAACAATGGAGGAGGTTCTCTTGAAGAGGTAGTTAAAATCTCTGGATTGTTCATCAATCAAGGACCAATTGTTCAGGTGAGACGTTCGGACGGAATGCTTAAAATTCACGAAGACAAAGATAATTCTATCGCATACGACGGACCTTTAGTAGTAATGGTTAACGAGCTTTCTGCATCTGCGTCAGAGATTTTTGCTGCAGCAATGCAAGACTATGGTCGCGCTGTTATCGTGGGTTCTCCGCAAACCTTTGGTAAAGGTACTGTACAAACAATCTTGCCTTTAGATCGTCAGTCGGGAAGTGATGAGTTAGGCGCTATTAAGTTAACAATACAAAAATTCTACCGAGTAAACGGAGGTTCTACACAATTGAAAGGAGTTCAGTCGGACATTGCATTAGTTGATCAATTCACTTACGAAGATATCAGCGAAGCTTCTCGTCCAGAAGCCTTGAACTGGGATCAAATCAAACCATTAGTTATTGCAAAATGGCCTTCTGCTTTCGATTTAGCGAAGATTAAAGCGAACAGTAAAACTCGTTTAGCGAACAATGCTCACTTAGCATTAATGAACGAAAGTTTCAAGTTCATCAAATCAATGGAAGATGTAAAAGAGATTCCTTTGAACTTAGAAGATTACAAAACGTACCGTAAAACACGCGAAGATAAAATCAAGAAATTTGAAGCTTTAGACAAGTATAAAAACAATTTCAAATTTACAATGAATCAAAACGATTTGGCAACTACAAAAACAGACACTGTGCTAAAAGCTAAACGTAACAATTGGTTCAAAGGAATGCAAAAAGACTTTTATTTAAACGAAGCTGTTAACGTTTTAAGAGACATTAAATAATGGAACAAGAAAACGGTTCATTTTCTCATATCGTATTCAATAAATTAAGAAAGAACACCCTTGGTGTTCTTTCTTTTAGTGTAATAGTATTAGCTGCAATCATTTCTATTTTTGCTTATGTCTTTGCGTCCGACAAAACGGAAAATGCAAACAGACAGGACCTAACCATTGCGTATTCACCTATAGGTTATCAGCAAAAAACAATCGAAATCCCCTTACCTAATTATTCAGGAAAAACGAACTTTTCTGATTTTATATTCGGCAAAGAGATCGATACCGAACAAATAAGTATCACATCTTACAAAAGAGATGGACAAAGCATTACTTATGTTCCATACATAGGAAACGGACTAAGTGGTGAAGCAGTAAAGATAGATTTGTCAACTTGGACAAAGCATAACATCAAAACGCAAGATATAGAGAAGGATTTTATCTACACAAAAATCTATTTACTTGGAACAGATTCGTACGGAAGAGACTTTTATTCACGATTAATCATCGGGACAAGAATTTCTTTTCTTATTGGGTTTATCGCTGTTTTCATTTCATTAGTTGTAGGGATCTCCTTGGGCGCTCTTGCAGGTTATTACAAGGGACGAACAGATAACATCATAATGTGGTTGATAAACGTTGTGTGGTCTATCCCAACATTACTATTGGTTATTGCGATTACCTTAGCTATTGGAAAAGGATTTTGGCAGATATTTATCGCAGTTGGACTAACGATGTGGGTAGAAGTTGCACGTGTAGTTCGTGGACAATTCCTATCATATAGAGAAAAAGAATTCGTAGAAGCAGCAAAAGCTTTAGGTTTTTCGGACACAAGAATTATCTTCAACCAAATATTACCTAATGTCATTGCTCCTATTATCGTTATATCTGCTGCCAATTTTGCTTCGGCAATTTTAGTAGAAAGCGGTCTTAGTTTCCTTGGAATTGGTGCACAACCTCCTACTCCGTCTTGGGGAAATATCATCAAAGAACATTATAATCATATTATTTTAGGGAAACAACATTTGGCAATTCTACCGGGATTAGCTATTATGTTATTGGTTCTTGGATTTAATATCTTTGGAAATGTATTAAGAGACATTATGGACATTAAGCAGTAATAAGCTTATAAAGTTTTGTATTTTCTTTTTCTAACCACTTTAAAACTCAGGTTATATATTCATCTATGTCTCTATGTGGTTAATTTTTTATCTTTTTTAACCACATAGAGACATAGGTTAAATATTTATAAAGATTAGAATAGACTTTTAGTTTTCACAATAACTTTACTTAAGTTAACAACTGAAAATATATAAACAAATCACAATTAATCAATTTCTATGTTTCTATGTAGTTAAGATTTTACCAAAAGAAAATTTAAAATATTTCTTTTTTATCTACATAGATACATAGGTTTAATTCTTAGAAATATTAGAATGGACTTATAGTTTTCACAGTGACTTTACTTAAGTTAATAACTGAAAGTTTATAAATAAATCACAATTAATCAATTTCTATGTTTCTATGTGGTTAATATTTTACCAAAACAAAATTTAAAACCTATCTGTTTTTACAATATAAATACATCGGTTTAATAATTTAGAAGATGAGTAAAAAACTCATTAACATACGTTTTTTGTCCTTCATTAAATATGTTAAAACAATTGAAGTTGATTAATATTCCTTTTGGACATTTCAGTAGTTTCATATAAGTTAATAATTGAGCTTCATAAGCAAGAACAATATCTTGCACAGCTTTTAACTCAACAACTATACTATTTTCTACATAGAGGTCACAACGAAAATCAAGATCAAGTAGTTTTTCTTTATAGACAACTGGAATCTTCATTTCTGTGAGAAAATTTATTTTCCTATGATTTAACTCTTCTTTTAAGCATTGATGATAAACACTTTCTAATAATCCTCTACCCATTATTTTATGAACTTCTATAGCAGAACCTATTATTTCATAAGTTAATTCATCTAAATATTTTTTAGTTTTCATAGTCTATATTTCTATGTTGTTAATGATTATTCAAGTGAGATATAAATAAACTTTTTATAAAACCTCCTTATCTTTTATATAAAACCTAAGGAGGTTTTAAACAAAACGTCAAGTGATTTTAATGAAAACCACTTGACGTTTTATATTTACTTAAATTAGAAGTTAGAAAAATTATCTTAACTATTTCTTTTTCTCATACTTTAAAGTAGCTAAAGTATCTCGTAAATCTAGACCAGGTCTAAAAAGTATTTTAGCACTTTTTATAGAAGAAGAATTTACTTTGTTCATTGCATCCATTCCTTCGCTACTTATACTTATTTGAAAAGAACCAAAATCTCCTAAGCGAACAATCTTTCCATCAGACAAATGTTTCGATAACATTTTAGCCAAATCAATCAATGTTGCATATACATCACTCTCACTAATAGATGAGGTTTGCGCAATTTCTTTACTCAAATTTCGAAGTGATACTTCACCATCTGCAATAGAATTTGCGTAGAACTTTTTAGGCGCCATAGGATCTCCTGGGTAAGCCTTCTGAATAACGTTGTATTTTACAGCCATAATTAAAAGTATTTATAGATTAATAGTTAATTATCTCTAAGTTAATACTTTATATTTAATTAACAAAATAAAACTATTGATTATCAATAAAATACATTATATCATAAAAATAAAAAAGGCTTTCTTATATAAGAAAGCCTTGCTATTATCTTGAAACTTTGGTCGAAAGTTTTGCTGTTGTTTTTGGTACAATTGGTTTTTGATGCAATCTCATCGAATCTTTATTTGGTGCTTTTAGCGGATAAGTTCCTGTAAGTCCAGCCAATTTAAATGCACTATATATATTCTTATTCTGCTTGTTTCCTAATGCAATTACCGTAAATTGATTGTTAACATCGTGTACAAAAACTGTGTTATTCCCGTGCCACCAACCATTGTGATACAATAATTTTTTACCATTGTCATATTCTAACAAGCGCATTCCAAGCCCATAATTTTTGAAACCTTTCTGCTCGTAACTATATCCTTTGAAAGCTTCTTTCTTGATCTTCTTCGGTAAAAAATCGTCTGAATACATGGCAACATCTAACTTGTAAAGATCTCTTGGCGTTGAGTAGATATTTTTGTCTCCATACGTGCGGTCAAAATCATCCCAAGCCCACTCGTAACCATTGTATTTGTAAGAACGAGCTACTGTATCTTTATCGCGATCATACTCAAAAACAAAGGTGTTATTCATCTCAAGAGGGTCAAAAACCATGTATTTCATTGCTTTCGGATAAGGTATTTTCATAATCTTTTCGATTACTAAAGCAAGGAAAGCGAAGTTGGTGTTCGAGTAATAAAACCCTTTGTCTGCGGGACGAATTTGTTTAACGTCAAATTCTCTAAAGATATCTAACACATCTTGATTAGAAATTGGTTTCTCGCGATCCATCATTACCTTCTTGTTATTCCACAAAACGTTGGCATAATTTGGCAAACCACTGCGGTGATTTAGCAAATTACGAACCGTGATATCGTCGTAAGGAAAACCTTCTAATATTGTATTTACTTTTTGATCTAATTTGATTTTACCTTTCTCGACCAGCTTAAGTATCGCCATAGATGTAAAAACTTTCGAGATAGATGCTATGTGAATAGGCGTTTCGGCAGTGATTGGACGCTTATGTCTTTCGTCTGCCATCCCTTGATATTGCTCTAAAAGTACTTGCCCATTCTTCACAACCAACAAACCTCCGCTCACTTTCCCGTCAACCCAAAAGTCTTTATAATAGGTGTTTAGTTTATTTCTGTAATCATTAAGTTCTGCTTGTGTGTACTTCATTGGCTTGAAATCTGCTTTCCAATCCAACGAATCATAGCGCAAAGCATGAGGATCCTTCTTTCTAACTTCTTCTTTTTGTTCGTTTTTCTTGCTACAGCTTCCCATAAACAGCATTGCAGAAGCAAGAACAACCGCTACATATTTCATGTGTTTTTTCTTAATCTTATTGTTTGTTTCTACTAAAGTATATATTTATTTGTGGAATAGTTACCCGTTTAGAAACATTAAGTTTTTTTTATGATTTGTGCGAAAGTTGAGACTTAAACTCGCCTAAGATGACACTTGTTGCAACAGCTACGTTGAGACTTTCGGTAGAACCATTTTTCCCAAAGAACGGAATACTTAGTTTATTTGTCGTTAACTTCTCGATTTCTGGAGAAATTCCATTCGCTTCGTTCCCCATTACCAAGATACCTTCTTGTGGAAGTGTTTGTTCATAAATAGATTCTCCTTCCATAAAAGTCCCGAAAATGTTTCCTTTATAGTCAGACAAGTATTTCTCCAAATCGATATAATGAACTTTCACTCGTGTAAAAGAGCCCATTGTCGACATCACAACTTTTGGGTTGTACATATCAACAGATTCTTTGGTACACAAAATATCCTCTACACCAAACCAATCAGCCAAGCGGATAATTGTTCCTAAATTACCTGGATCTCGAATATCATCCAAAGCAATACTTAAACCATTCAACTTGATGTTTTCGTTATAATTAGGTAATTCACAAAGTGCTAAACCTACATTCGGAGTAGTTAAGAAACTGATCTTTTTCAAGTCTTTTTCTTCAATAAAAGTCTTTTTGATATGTGTAGCTTCTGGCCAAAAGTCTTCAGTTATAAATAATTCTTTAATATTTATAGAACTTTTTATAACTTCCCCAATATTTTTAACACCTTCTACGACAAACAAATTATATTTTTGTCTATATTTTTTAGAACCCAGAGAAGTTATTATCTTAATAACGTTATTTGATAACATATTTATGCAAAAAAAAATTACAACAAATATAACACTTATCTCTTGTTTAGGTTTACTTTTTTATAGCTGTAGTACAACTAAAAAAGTACCTGAAGGAGAATATTTGTTTGTAAAGAACAAATTTATCTACGATAAAGAAGATCCCGATATTAAGAAGAAAAAAACTATAATCAACAAAGATTTAAGTGATTATGTGAAACAAAAACCAGCTGGTAAGTTCCTTGGTTTTTTCCCTCTTTGGCAATGGGTTTATAATTGGTCTCCTGCAAAATTTGATGAAACTTTTCAGGAATATTATCGACAAGATGCTTCGGTTCGTAACCAAAAATTATTGGACAGTTTACTAACGAAGAATAATCTTAGCGAATATGTTGGGCACAGTTTATGGAAAGAACGTCTTTATTATAGTCAAGGTGAGGCTCCAGTTTTGTTGGATGAACAACAATCAGAATTTTCGGCAAAGAACTTAAATAGATTATTTCATGACAAAGGTTATTTCGATTCGAAAGTAGCTGTTTCCTATAATAAAGATTCTGTTGCGAAAAAAGCAGAAACTATTTATGATATTAAGTTAGGGGAACCTTCTTATATCGAAACATATGATCAAAAAATATCTGATCAAAAAATAGAAGAATATCTTAATTCTTCTATTGGAAAACAAACTGTTTTGCATGCTGGAGATCAATATAATTTTGACAAATTTGAGGAAGAACGCGATCGTATCATCGATTTGTTAAAGAATAGAGGTTACTATGATTTTAATGATTCGGGCGAAGATTTATATTTTGAAGCGGATACATTAAAAAGTAACAAACGCCTTGATGTAACGATGTTTATTGATAAATATATTCAAGATTCTTTGAAAACGGATAGTATTACACCTTTTACGCAATACCGTTTTGGGAAGATAAATATTTATGCAGATTCTCGCAGTTTTGTTGATGATGAAAGTAAATTAATCAAAGAAGAATATAAAGATTATAACGTTTTATATACAAAAGAACCAGAATATCGACCAAAATATTTTACAGATGCATTTGTAATTCGTCCTGGTCAACTATATCGTCAACGACAAGAAATTCAGACAAAACGTAATATTTTCAAGAAAGAAAACATTAACTTACATGGATTCAGAATTAATAAACAAGATTCTATCCTAAATGTAGACGTTTTCTTTACACCAAAAAAGAAATATGACTTGAATCTCTTTGTCGAAAGTTATGCTTCTCGCTATATGAACTTTGCAATTTCTCCCGGAATGACTTTAACTTCGAGAAATCTATTTGGAGGAGGAGAAAATTTAGAAACAACTTTGAAAGGAACTTTAGGTTCTGTCAACAAAGATTTCTCAATGAATAAAGCATTCTTAAATGCTTACGAAATCGCTATCGAAACAAAGTTGAAATTTCCTTATTTATTAACACCAATTAATCTTGATAATATTTTACCAAAACGTTTTACTGCCGAATCTGCTATTCGAATGAATGCAAGTACGCAGAAAAATGTAGGTTTAGACAAAACGACTTATGGTTTTGGTTTTGATATGGATATTTCGAGTTCGGAGTTTCAACACAAAGTTTCTTTGTTTAACACAGAATTTATTAGTAACCGAAAAAAAGATCGCTATTATGAAGTGTTTACAAAAGATAATAATACAAAAAACGAAGTAAAAGATTTATACTACGCATACAATCCTAATGCACCAATTTATCTAACGGACGATGAATTAACAGACGCAATCGAGGCTGACAAAGGATTCCAAAGTTCATTAACTGGAGAAAACGCAAAGTTGTATGTTGATTTTGAGAATATGTTATATAGAAAAGCTAATATTTCCCAAAATGTATTAATCAACTCTTTTATCTATCAATTTACATTTAATCAAGAAAATTCATTTCGACCAAAAAGTAATCCTTGGTTTATTCAAGCGAGAATTGAATTAGCCGGAAATGTATTAAGAGGTTTAGACAAAGCTTTTGGCTTTAATAAAGCTGAACCTGATCGAGACGGAAATCAAGCAGGTTTGATCTTTGGAATTCCTTATTCTCAATTCGTAAAATTTGATGTGGATGTTAGACGAAAATTCAAATTAAATTCAAATTCTAGCGTAGCGGGACGTTTCTTATTCGGAATCATTCAACCATATGGAAACTCAGATGTTGCACCCTTCGTAAGAAGTTATTCGGCTGGAGGAGCAAATGATGTTCGTGGTTGGGCACCGTTAACTTTAGGTCCTGGAAGTAAACCACGTATCGATTCTAAAAATCAAAGTTTAGAATTTGAAAGCATGAAATTGTTATTCAATGCTGAATATCGCTTCAATCTTTTTGGAAGTTTGGAAGGTGCATATTTTCTTGATGCTGGTAATATTTGGGGTGTTAATAAAAATCGTCCAGAAACATTATTTAAGTTCAAAGATTTTTACAAAGAATTCGGAATTGGTTCTGGATTAGGTTTCCGTTATCACATTGGTACGTTTGCAATTGTAAGATTTGATTTAGGTTACAAAATTTATGACCCTTCTTACGAATTGGGTGATCGCTGGCAATTTGACAATTTTAATTTGCTTAAACCAAGAATCCACTTCGGAATTAATTATCCTTTCTAAAAAAACATCTATATTTGTTTCACAAAATACTAACATAATGAGCAGAAAATTTCCTGCCGGTGTTGCTACCGGTTCATTAGTTCAAGACATTATCAATGATGCAAAAGCAAATCAATACGCTTTACCAGCGTGTAATGTCATCGGTTCAGATACTATTAACGCTGCAATGGAAGCTGCAGTTGAAGTAAACTCTCCGGTTATTATTCAATTTTCTAACGGAGGTGCTGCTTTTAATGCCGGAAAAGGATTAAAAGGAGAAAATCAACTTTCTGCTATCAAAGGTGCTATTGCGGGAGCAAAACATATTCACACTTTAGCTGAGTCTTACGGAGCTACTGTAATTTTACATACAGACCACTGTGCAAAAAAATTATTGCCTTGGATTGATGGAATTATGGACGCTAACGAAGAACATTTTAATAAATTCGGAAAGACTTTATTTAGTTCTCACATGTTAGATTTATCTGAAGAGCCTTTAGAAGAAAACGTAGAAAAGTGCAAAAGATACTTAGAAAGAATGTCTAAAGTTGGAATGACTTTGGAGATGGAATTAGGTATTACAGGTGGAGAAGAAGATGGTGTTGACAATTCTAATGTTGACAATTCTTTATTATACACTCAACCAGAAGAAGTTGCTTACGTTTACGAAAACTTAAAATCTATTTCTGATAATTTCTGGATTGCAGCAGCATTTGGTAATGTACACGGTGTTTACAAACCAGGAAATGTTGTATTGACTCCAAAAATTTTAGATAACTCTCAAAAATACATCAACGAAAAGTATGGTGTAGACAACGCTGTAAACTTCGTATTCCACGGAGGTTCTGGTTCTACGTTAGAAGAAATTAGAGAAGCAATTAGCTACGGAGTTATCAAAATGAACATTGATACAGATTTACAATATGCATTTATGGAAGGAATTCGTAAATATTTTGACGAAAATGCAGCTTATTTACAAGGACAAATTGGAAATCCTGAAGGTCCAGAATCTCCTAACAAAAAATATTATGATCCACGCGTGTGGTTAAGAGCTGGAGAAGTTACTTTCAAAGACAGATTAATTCAAGCTTTTCACGATTTAAATAATGTTAATACTTTAGGATAATCTTTTCACTAAGATTATTCTTACCCAAATAAAAACAGAGAATATGCCTTGGTTTATTAGAAGCAAGAAAAATATTACAACGCCTACAGAGTCTAAAAAAGACGTTAAAAAAGGCTTATGGTACAAAACACCATCAGGAAAAATTATTGAAACTGAAGAACTAAAAGCAAATGCGTATGTAAGTCCAGAGGATGATCATCACGTACAAATTGGTTCTCAAGAATACTTCGATATCTTATTTGATGATAGTAAATTCACAGAATTAGATACAAAAGTAGAAAGTAAAGACCCATTAAATTGGACAGATACAAAACCTTATAAAGATCGTTTAAAAGAGATTAAAAAGAAAACGGGAATGACAGATTCTATTCGCAATGCGACTGGAAAAATTCATGGACGTGACATTACAATTTCTTGTATGGACTTCAAATTTATTGGAGGTTCTTTAGGATCTGTAATGGGAGAAAAAATTGCACGTGCAATTGATTATTCTATCAAAAACAAAACTCCATTCGTAATTATTACACAATCTGGTGGTGCACGTATGATGGAAGCTGCAATTTCGTTGATGCAATTAGCTAAAGTAGAAGCTAAATTAATTCAATTAGCAGATAACAACATTCCTTATATTACAATCTTAACAAATCCATCTTTTGGAGGAATTACAGCTTCTTTCGGATCAATTGGTGACGTTATCATGGCAGAGCCAGGAGCATTAATTGGATTCGCTGGACCACGTGTTATCAAAGAAACTATTGGTAGAGATTTACCAGAAGGATTCCAAACTTCTGAATTTTTATTAGAAAAAGGCTTCGTTGATATGATCGTTCATCGTAAAAAGATGAAAGATAAAATAAAAGAAGTAGCTGATATGTTAATGCCTATCAACTAATTAAAATAAGTGCAAATATATTTTTAAAATTTTATTCAAATTTGATTTGGATTATTAGAAATTGATTTTATATATTTGCACTCCAATCGCGAGAATAGCTCAGCTGGTAGAGCGCAACCTTGCCAAGGTTGAGGTCGCGGGTTCGAGCCCCGTTTCCCGCTCTTTGAAATATAAAAATTCATAAAAATCAAATTTTGCCTTGGTGGTGGAATTGGTAGACACGCAGGACTTAAAATCCTGTGTCCATTAGGACGTGCGGGTTCAAGTCCCGCCTGAGGTACTTTTTAATTTGATTTTTACAATTTACACGCGGGAATAGCTCAATTGGTAGAGCGTCAGCCTTCCAAGCTGAATGTTGCGGGTTCGAGTCCCGTTTCCCGCTCTAACTTCTTTCTTAGAAGTGGATGCCTTGGTGGTGGAATTGGTAGACACGCAGGACTTAAAATCCTGTGTCCATTAGGACGTGCGGGTTCAAGTCCCGCCTGAGGTACAATAAAGCTCAAGAATTTATTTTCTTGAGCTTTTTTTATGCTCTAAATAATTATATCTTTATCCTCATAATAAAGTACGTTTTTATCACATGATTCAAAAATCATTTCTAAGAAAGACACTCTTTACTCTTACCTTTTTACCTTTATTTTCGTATAGTCAAGAATCGAAAAGTTCGGATGATTTATTTCAAGAAGCACGTCACAAAGCTTTCGAAGAAAAAGATTATGCAACTGCCAAGAAACTTGCATTACAAGCTTTAGATCAATCTCCGGAATATACAGATATCGCTGTTTTTTTGGGACGAATATATACATGGAATGATGAAACCGAAGAAGCGAGAAAAGTTTTTCAGAATGTTGAAAAAAACATGGATCCTTCTACCGATTTTTATTTAGCTTACACGTCACTTGAATATTGGAATGATAATTATACAGAAGCCGTTTCTATCATTGATCGTGGATTAATTAAATATCCTAAAAATGAAGAATTATTGTTGTTAAAAGCTAAAGTTCTTAATTCAAACAATGCTTATGAAGAAGCTTCGAAAACAATCAAAGAATTATTAGCAATTAACCCTAAAAATACGGAAGCGCGCGAATTAGCAAATCGAATCGAAATAAATAATACTAAAAATGCGATTAGTGTAAATTATAATTACTCACATTTTGACAAGCAATTTGCAGATGATTGGCATCAAGTTTCGGTTAGTTATAAAAGACAAACTTCACTTGGTTCGTTGATTTTTAAAGTAAATTACGCAAACAAATTTAAAGATAACGGAGTTCAATACGAAGTAGAAGCTTATCCAAGACTTTCTAAGACATTTTATATGTATGTTGGCGGTGGATATTCGGATAGTGATGGAATTTTTCCTAAATATCGCACAGGAGCCTCTCTTTACGCTAATTTACCTAAAAGTTTCGAAGCTGAATTAGGTTATCGTCAACTTCATTTTTCGGATGATGTTTGGATGTTCACAGGATCTATCGGTAAATATTATAAAAATTATTGGTTCAATTTACGTGCATTTGTAACGCCAAGCAACAACAATATTTCGCATTCGTATACATTCACAACTCGTTATTATACTGGCGATGCAAACAATTATTTAAGCTTAGCTATTGGTACAGGAATTTCACCAGAAGATTTTAACAACAATCTTTTAGAAGATACAACTTACAAACTGAAGTCCTTCAAAATTGGAGCAGATTATAATTTTTCGATCAATGAATTAAACTTAATTTCAATTGGTGCGAATTATTACAATCAAGAATATCGTCCAAATCAAAAAGGAAATCAATTTGATGTAAGCGTTTCGTACAGCCGAAAATTCTAATTGATATAACGATTAAATATAGAATCAGGAACCATTTTTTGAGTATTTTTCAAAGAATGGTTTTTTGTTTTAAAGCTTTTCAATCGATTTTTCAACTCTGTTTCCATCTTCGAATTTTGTTCAACATCTTCGGTTAAATTCTTTTCAATTCGATATAACTTCCCTCCTGACAAATGATAATTTTGAAAAACATAATCATCTAAAATATTTTTATTCTGCATTAACGGAACGCCTTGTTTTCTGAAATTCGCTTTACCGTTTTCTAAATTCTGTCCCATCCAAGTCACATAATTCGGTAATTTCAGTTTATATGAATCTCTAAAATATGTCACAAAAGTTGGTGCAACATCAAAATGCGTCACAATATTTGACATCTTTTTCGGTGACTTTAACAAAGGAGAATAAACAATAATCGGAACATGAAAACGATCAATCTTTGTTTCCATCGGTACTTCTGGCATTCGATGATCTCCAGTAATCACAAAAATAGTTTGATTAAAATCTGAACGTTTTTGATAAGCTTCGAAAAAGTTTTTTACAGCTTCATCAACACTCAAAAAAGTCACCAATTGTTGTTTATATTTTTTTACTGTCGTCAAAGTTGTCGCATCATAATTTCGAGATTTAATCAACGTTTCAAACTGTTTATTATATTTCTCAACATTGTTTATTAAGAAAGGACTATGCGTCGCTAACGTCATCAAAACATTAAAATATGGTTGATTATTTTCTTTTTGCGTTGCTAAATATTTTTTAAACACTGAATGATCGTCAAATCCCCAAGAAAATCCATTATTCGACGGAATTTTTGCATAATTATTTTCGTAATCATTTTCATCAATAATTGTTTCAACACCCGAATAATTCAAGTATTTTGACATAAAATCGAAATCAACATCGCCACCGTAAAAATACCCCGTTTTATAACCATTACTTTTCAACAAATTATACAAATTGTAATGTTGAGGTAAACTCTTTTGTTCCATAAAACCATTTTCAGCAAATGGCAAAGACCCCGTCAATCCAGGTAAAACTCCATATGTTCTTCCCGTCGTACTTAATCCATTTTCCCAATACAAACTCTTTTTCGAAAGCTTATCAATATATGGTGTAAAAGAACCTAAATATGCACTTTCGTTACTAAAAGCTCGTCCCAAACCTTCAATCACAATAAAAACAACATTCGGTTTTTCTGTTGTTAAATTAAATTGATCCGCGAAGAAATTTTTGTTCTCATCTTGATACAAAAATGGATAATTAATTTTATCAAAATAATGTCGATTATCTTCATTATTTGAACTCGAATTTGAATTTAAAAAATCAATTTCCGAAAGTTTATCTTCTGCATATTGTTCAATCGAGTTTGAGAAAAAATAAGAGGATTTACTCAAAATTAAATTAGATGAAAACTCATCATTTTGAGTACTTTTTAAATACAAATTAATTGGAATAATAAGCGATAAAAAACTCAAAATTATTAATGGTAATTGAAGAATTTTTTGATTGATTTTTAATCGATAACTGTAAATAAATATCGTTGTTAAAATAGCAATTGCAGCGATTGATAAAAGAATGTTTGTAACATTTACAACACCTGACGCACCAATAATTAATTTCAATTCTTCTAACGTATAAGAAAAAAAATCTGAACCTAATAAATTGAGTGTTGTTTGAAAATATTTAATCAATAAAATATTCGAAATAATTAAAAAAGAATACGTAAAAATGATCCATTTTTTTGCCCAACTTATCGAATAAAATTGCAGTAAAAAATATTTAAAACTTACCACAAAAATACTATCTAAAGCAAAATCGATATTATGTACGAATAAGTCAAAAAATAAAGTTTGATTAGAAGTTGTTGAGAGATTTTCTTGATAAAGATAAAATTCAAGAATTGATGACAATCCAAAAAGCAACAAATAAACCAACGAAATAAACGTAGTTTGCTGAACTAGATTCATGAATCCAAGTCTCATTTTTTGCCAAATAGACAATTCTTTCGCTTGATTTCTACCAAACCCTTGTCGCGTCATTTCTCCCCACGAATTATTTTTCAGAAAGAAATCCTTCACGCCTTTCACTCCTGACAACACAACCAACGGATGAAATGTAAAAGGCTCTATAAACGCCGTAAAAAATAACTTCGGAATATCACCATTCTTGTAATAA
Organism: Empedobacter sp. UBA2044; assembly: GCF_002333005.1. Taxonomy (NCBI): domain Bacteria; kingdom Pseudomonadati; phylum Bacteroidota; class Flavobacteriia; order Flavobacteriales; family Weeksellaceae; genus Empedobacter; species Empedobacter sp. UBA2044. The sequence continues at coordinate 102,541 of NZ_DDBA01000059.1, read as the reverse complement.
ACGTTATACGTCATTAAATCAATCAGAATAGCATAAATCGAATATAAAATTCCATAAAGCAATACAAAAGCCATTAAAGGAAAGAAAATATGCCAATTAATTAAACCTAAAAAGAATAAAACAACGAAAATGATCCAACCAATATATTCGATAATCGGTCCTAAAAATTCGAAGAAAAACCAATACGGATAACTCATCATTCCAAGTTTTCCATATTTCGGATTGAAAAATAAAATACGATGTTTCCACAATGTTTCTATCGTTCCACGCATCCAACGATTGCGTTGTTTGGTTAAAATTTCTTTACTTTCTGGCACTTCTGTCCAACAAAGCGGATCGGGAATATTTACTACTTTATAGGCCAATTTTTGCTCGTGCATATAACGTCGCATTCGCACAATAAGCTCCATATCTTCACCAACTGTATCGTGATCATAACCGCCACATTGGAGTACAGTTTCACGATCAAAAGCACCAAAAGCACCCGAAATCAGCATCAAACCATTGGCGCGCGACCACGCCATTCTTCCCAAAAGAAATGCACGAATATATTCTAACGCTTGTGCTCTTCCTAAACGAGTTTTTGGTAAATTAACATCGACAATTTTTCCGTCAACAATGGTACAATTATTCGCCAAACGAATTACGCCTCCACATGCAATTACTTTTGCTTTTGCTTCATCCATAAAAGGTTTCGCAAGCTTCAGAATCGCATCTTGTTCTAAAATACAATCGACATCAATACAAACAATATAATCGTTTGTTGCAATATTAATTCCGACATTTAACGCATCCGATTTTCCTCCATTTACTTTGTCAACAATAATTAATTTTTTGAAAACTGGATTGGTACTTTTATAAATTGCATTAATTGGTTTCGTTTCGATGTTTCCTTCAACGAAATAATCAATTTTAATCAAATCATACGCTTCAATTAATCGTTGCAACGAATCATCTTTGGAACCATCATTTACAATAATAATTTCGAGCTGATTGTAATACAACGACAACAACGAACGCACATTCTCCACAATCGTTGCACCTTCGTTATAAGCGGGCGCAATAAGGCTAAAAGTAGGCGCATTTGGCGATGTTGCAATAAGCGAATAATCCGTAAAACTGTTTTTTCGGATATACATTTTTATCGCTCCTTTTGCATAAAAACCTATCCATCCGTAGACTAAAATTAATAGGATTGAATAAAAAAGGAAGCCGTAAATAAAAAAATCGAAAGCCGTTTCTAGCCAATTCATGATTAGTTTTCTTGGATAATTTGATTAATAATTTGTTTTAATTCAGGAGAGTTTGATTGGTGTGCAAGTTTTTGTAAATCGGTTTTTGAACAACAATTATTTAAGGCTTTTACACTTGCTTTTTTGACAGAAAATGAAGGATTTTCCTTTGCTTGAGTTTCTAAGAATGTGTTATTTTCTGGATTTGAGATTTTTTCTAAAGCTTTTAAAATTTGAATTTGAAACTTTTCGTTACACGTTTCATATTGCTCAATCAATAGCTTTGAGGTTGAGTCATCTTCGATTCTGACTAATGTTTTAATCGTTTCTTCCACAACTTTTTCATCAGAATCGTGCAAATTATCTGCAACCAAATCGTGCATTTGCAACAATTGAAACTTGCGAATTAATTTCATTGTTAGAATTTTCACACTTTGATTAGGTGATTTTAACCAATTTGAAATTATCTTATCAACCTCATCAAGATTTGGTAAAATTGTAATTGCATCCAACAATTTCAACTGTTGCCAATCCGTCAATTGCTCTTGTAAATTATCCAAAAAATATAAACCTTCGAAACCAGCAAATTTCGTTAAACCATATTGCGCTTCAGATCGTACTAAATCATTTTTATGTTGTAACATACTTTTGATTTTTGGTAAAGTTTCAACATGATTCATCGTCGTAACTTCTTGTATTGCCTCGGCTATTTCATGATTTTTTTGACTATTTAATTTCTGTAAGGATATTTTTTTTAATTCATAATGGTCAAATAAATTTTGAATACTTTCTTTTGAATTTCCAGAAAAATTTTGTTCCGCTTTTAGTAATTTTTTAATAAAATAATGTTTGAATGAACTTGATTTCAAATAATCATTAAAGTCAGTATTCGAATTGGATTGATCATCCAAAATTGTTTCATAAATTTCTTTATCAATAATCGCATTCCACTTATTTTTCTTTGTAATGATTTTATATTCAATTATACTTGTCAATAACGTATAAATAATTGTCAAAAAAAGTAAAATAAGTAGAATATAAATTCCTACGATTAACTCGGTATAGGTTATAATTTGTAGGATAATCATGCTTTTATTTTAATAATTTCTTCACGCGAACAGACAATTCAATAGGGCTAAATGGTTTCACCATAAAATCATTTGCACCCAAATTAAATGCTTCCACCACTACATCTTCTTGCCCTAAAGAAGACAAAATAATCATTGGTGTTTCGGAATTTTTACTTTTTCTAACAGCACTAATAATCTCCAAACCAGACGCAAAAGGCATCATAATATCTGTAATAATCAAATCAATATCTTCATTCTCAATCTTACTGATTGCTTCTTTTCCATTTCGTGTTAAAACAACTTTGTAACCTTCTTTTTTCAGTTTGTGTTCAATTGTTTTTAAAATCAATTCATCGTCTTCGGCAATTAAAATCTGCATAATATTGGTTTTTAAATATTTTTTAAATAGTTAATAACTAATTCTATTTCGGTTTTTACTTTAATAATCAGCTGGTTTTCTTGTAGGTAATTGATCGAAGTTGATTTTTCTATTTGTTCGGTTAAATCAGCCAAAATTGTAAGTCCTGCAGTTTTTGCTGTTCCTTTTACTTTATGACCTAATTGATTTAATCCTTCTAAATTTTGTTTGTTGAAATAAGTTTCAAATTCTTGTACAGATTTTTCTAACTCATTAATAATTATTTCTATAAACATTTTTCTAAACGATTCGTCGTCTTTCGTATAATTATTTATCATAGAAAGATCAAGGTGATTTCCAAAATCGTTGGTTTCATTCTTTTCTTTTTTAGAAAAATCTAACCATTTTTCTAGGACATCAAAAATATCTTTTTCTCGAATTGGTTTTGCTAAGAAATCATTCAATCCAGCATCAAGACATTTTTCCTTTTCGCCTTTTACATTTCCCGCTGTCACTGCTATAATCGGAGTTTCTTGAAAATTATTTAACAAACGAATAACCCTAGTTGCTTCAATCCCATTCATTTCTGGCATTTGAATATCCATCAAGATTAAATCGATCTTATTTTCTTGACAAATTGATACGGCTTCCGCTCCATTCGCAGCTGTATACAAAATAGAATTTGGTGCAATATTTTTGATAATTTGCTGATTCAGAGCCATATTTACTAAATTATCATCTGCAATTAAAATGTGAAATTGTTTCGAAAAATCTTGCGAAATTTCTTCTTGATTTTCAATTTCTATGGTTTGAATTTCTTTCGAATCAATAATTGTTTTACGCAACGTATCAAACAATTCTTCCGACTTAATTGGTTTCAATAAACGCGAAGTAATTCCTAATTCTTTTGCTTTCTGAATTAGATATTCATCCTCAGAAGAACTATGCAATAACACTAAAGGAGTTTTTGTATCCTTTGTTACGAAATACTCTTTTATTTTCTGAATTGTTTCCAAACCATTCAAAACCGGCATATGATAATCCATCAAAATAACATCGTAAACATCGCCATTCAAAACTTTCTGTAGCGCTTCCATTCCATTATTTGCAATATCAGATGTTATATTTTTGAACTGTAACATATGTTGCAAAATCATTTGATTACTTTGATTATCATCTACAATCAACACATGATTTATTTCTTCCAAATGATCAAATTGTTGCTCAATATTATATTCGTAATCAACTTCTAAATCAAAGAAAAATGTAGAACCTTTATCTATTTCGCTTTGCAATTCTAGATGGCTTCCGAAATAATTTAGCAACTTATTCGAAATTGTTAAACCTAAACCAGTTCCTCCGAAACGTTTACTAACAGTACTATCCTCTTGAGTAAATGCATCAAAAATCTTGACTTGTTTTTCTGGTTTTATACCAATTCCTGTATCACGAACAGAGAATCTCAATTTTGCTTTTTCTCCTTTCACAATTGGTTCAACTTGACTAATTTTTAGTTCTATTTCTCCACTATCCGTAAATTTCACAGCGTTTCCAAGTAGATTAATTAGCACTTGTTTCAATCGAGCTTCATCAATCCAAATAAATTGAGGTAAATTATTATCTATATTCAACAATAATTCTATTTTTTTGTTTTCGGCTTGATAAAGAATCACATTGATTACTTGATTTCCTAACTCGAACAAATTATTTTTTTCTATCGAAACATCCATTCGACCCGATTCAATTTTAGAAAAATCTAAAATATCATTTATTATTGACAACAATGAATTTGCAGAATCATTAATAAAATTCAAATATTGTTTTTGAGTCGGATTAAGTGGCGTTTTCAACAATAAATCAGAGAAACCAATCACACCATTTAAAGGTGTTCGAATCTCGTGACTCATATTTGCTAAAAACTCAGACTTTGCCTTACTAGCGATATCCGCATTCTTTTTGGCTTTTTTAAGTTCTTTATTTTTCTTGACAGATTCTGTTATATTTTGCGAAAACATAATCAGACCACCAATCTGTTTTTTGTTGATATACCACGGATGAATCGCCCACGAATAGTGTTGATCTGTATCATATTTTGGTGTACGATAAATCATATCTTCATTCGAATAATTTTCGCCTTGCAAACAAGCTTCATAAATCGCTTTTCTTTCTGCTGGAACATTGTACATTTCGTAATGAGATTTTCCGATCACATTTTTCTTTTTTATCACAAATTCATCACACCATTGATTACTCAAAGTCAGATAATTCATATCCTTATCAAACATTGCAACAGATGCAGGTACATTATTAATAAATGTTTCGAAAATAGCTTTTTGTCGAGCCAACTCTAACGTATAACGTTTTCTCTCATCAATATCCTGAAAAATTCCAAAAACGCTAACACATTCTCCATTTACAAATTCTGGAATTCCTTTACATCTTACCCAAATTGTTTTTCCTTTTTGGGTAACAATCTGCAACTCCATATCATATCCGATTCCTTTTTCTACCGCATCTTTAAAAGCTTTCTTTATTTTTGGATAACTACTTTTTGCTTCATAAAAATTGAGTGCAGTTTCTACATTTGGTTCATAATCTGGTTCAACTTCATGGATCTTTTTCGTTATATCAGCCCAAATTAATTTTTGCTTAACTAAATCATATTTCCAACCTCCAACATTCGCAACTTCGTACGTATGATCTAGTAACTGACGAACACGATTAAGATCTCTTTCCAACAACGTCCTTTGTGTCATATCCACAGCAGTACTCATTACAACAGGATTTCCTTCGTTATCTTTGTCCAAAATATTACTGTATAACCAATATGTTAGCGAACCATCTTTCTTAATCAAGCTCATCAAACCAGAATCTTGCTTTTTACTCAAAATCGTTTCTATATAGGTTTGATATTCTTTTTGATTAGATTTTGGAATTATTTTTTTCAGATTCAAATCTTTTGCCTCATTTTCTGAATAGCCCATAGATTCTAATCCTTTCTTATTTATCGACAAAATATTTCCATCTAAATCATGAATTGTCATTAAACCAAGCGAAGAATTGAAGAAGTTTCTAAACTTACGTTCACTGTTTTCTAATTCTACTTTTTTCGAATTTTCAAGCGTAATATCTCGACCAAAGAAGAAGATTTCGTTGTCAATTTTTAAGTTTGATCTTGTATACCATTCCACTAACTTCTCTTCTTGAGATTCGGGAGAATACATCAAACATTTGAAATTGATTGAATCTGTATTATTTTTAAGATTTGATAAATACGTATTAACTTTCTTTTTATCTTTTTCCGAAACAAAATCTAAAAAATTTTCTGTAATAATTGTCTTTTTATCTTTTATTCCTAAAACCTCTTTAAAAGCAGGATTTATAGATTTTAGAACACCATTAATATCGGCAACTCCAATCAGGTTATTCGATATTTTATAGATATTTTGAAAGTAAGAAGCGTCTTTTTTTCGCTTTTTACTAACCAATAATTTGGTAATATTTTTCCCAAGTTGAATCAATAAATTGAGTTGTTTTTCGTCCAACGTTCTTGGATAATGATCGTTTACACATAATGTCCCCAACACATTTCCATTGTCATCAATCAACGGAACACCAGCATAAAACTGAATATTTGCAGCTTTTACTCCAGCAATATTTTTTGCAGGTTCAAATTTCGTCACATCATCAATCACCAAAATTTCTTCTTCCATTAAAGAAAATTGACAAATAGTTTGTTGACGTGGAACAATATCTACCTCGATTCCGCAATTGGCTTTAATCACTTGATAGTTTTCATCAAAAATAGAAACTAACGCAATTGGCGCATTACAAATCAAACTCGCAGCATTTGCAAAAACCTCTAATTCTTCGTCTTTATCATGTTCTTGTAAATTATAATCGTAAACCGCTTGCAATCTTTGCTTTTCGTTCGTTGGGATGGGAAAATTTTTCATTAAAAATTGATCTTATTTAATAGGAAAGTAGAGGTGGTTAAAGATATTACATAAATCCAAATATTCTAAATCAATTATTTCTAAAAATAAAACCAACCTTTTTATTCATAAAATCATCTCTATTATAAATCTAAACTTTAAAAAATATGAAAATCACAATTCCAATTCCTTGCAAAGAGAAATTAACAAACGAAAATTTCTATGCAAAATGTCAACATAAAATCACTGACTTTTCTAATTTGACAAATGACGAAATTTCGAATGAATTTCAGAAAAGCAACGTTCATTGTGGTATTTTTCATCCAAGTCAATTAGGTCAAAATCTTTTTAAGAAAACGATTTCTAATGTCATGATTTTTTCTGCTTTTGGGTTATTAAATTCATGTACAAATGGACAGGATAAACCAAATTGTACAGAACCTTTAGTTGCAAAAAATGATTCGATTCAAAAAGAAAAAATAAAATTCAAAATAAAAGTTAATTTTGGAAATTCTAACTTAGAAATCAAAACATATCGTTTGTTAATTAATGATGAATTAGTAGAAAGTAAATTAAACGTTGGCGAGGAATATACAATACAATTTGAGACTTTAAAAAATACTGAACTTAACCTAAGATTAGCTTCAAATGAAATAAATTCAGAAGTTTATAAATCTTATTCATTTAAAAATTTTCCGAATAAAGTTAATTTAAACACTTCTGATTTTGAAGAGCAAGTCGTTTTGATGGGAGATATAGTGATTGATGAAAATTTTGTCCCAGAAAAATAATTTATTACCTTGCTTGCACAAAAGGGAATCGAGTGCAAATCTCGAGCTGTCGCGCAACTGTAAGTAGAGAAAAACTATAAGCCAGACCACTTTTTAGATGATGCTTTCGCGATTGAAGCTCAATCAAAACTACATATATTTTTATTATTTGTTGAATTGATTGCACTTGATTTCGAAAGCATTTTTTTATTAAAATTTAGTTTAGTATAAAATGCAAAAAGAAGAAATTCAACACATTATTGATCTTAAAACAAAACCGCTTGGAGCTTTAGGTTTATTAGAAAAAATCGCACTTAAAATTGGTTTGGTTCAGCAAAAAAATCATTTAGAATTAATAAAACCTCATCTAATCGTTTTCGCAAGCGATCACGGAATTGCACAATCTGGTGTTAGTGCGTATCCAGCAGAAGTTACGCCTCAAATGGTTTTAAATTTCCTAAATAATGGAGCAGCTATTAATGTTTTTTGTAATCAAAATGAGATTAATTTAACGATTGTTGACGCTGGTGTAAATTATGATTTCGAGGATTATTCGGTTTTGAAAAATTGTAAAGTAGCCAAATCAACCAAAAATTTCTTGCACGAACCTGCAATGACCTTAGATCAATTGGAACAATGTTTTGATTATTCGAAGACAATTGTGAACGAAATCGCTCAAAATGGAACAAATATTATTGGTTTTGGCGAAATGGGAATTGGGAACACTTCTTCTGCATCGATGCTTGTACACTATTTAACCGATTTACCGCTTGAACAATGTGTAGGACGTGGAACAGGTTTGAATGATGAGCAATTACAAAATAAAATCAATATTCTAAATGAAGCGAAGAATACACATGGGAAAATTACTGATCCAAAAGAAATTTTAGCCACTTTTGGAGGTTTTGAAGTTGCTCAAATGACAGCTGCAATGTTATCTGCTTATGAACATAATATGTTGTTGATGATTGATGGATATATTGCTTCGTCTGCGATTTTGGTTGCGTCTAAATTAAATCCAGAAATTTTAAACAATACAATTTTCTGTCATCAAAGTGATGAATCTGGACATCAATATTTATTAAATTATTTCAACGAAGAACCAATTCTGAACATCAATTTGCGAGTTGGTGAAGGAACGGGGTGTGCGTTGGCTTATCCAATTATCAAAAGTGCGGTAAATTTCTACAATGATATGGCGAGTTTCGACTCTGCAGGCGTGAGTAACAAAGAAACTAAAGTGAAATGCTAAAAAAAGAAATCACTTATTTTTTAACCGCATTGATGTTTTTTACGCGAATTCCGATTCCGTTCAAAATTCCATATAGCAACGAAATCATGAATCAATCACAGAAATACTATGCAGCGATTGGTTTATTGGTTGGCGCTTTTAATGCATTGATTTATATGATTTGTCAATTTATTTTACCTATTGATATCGCCATTATTATCACAATGATTACAAGCGTTTTGTTGACTGGAGCCTTTCACGAAGATGGTTTCACCGATGTTTGCGATAGTTTTGGAGGTGGTTATGGCAAAGAAAAAATCTTGACAATTATGAAAGATAGCCGAATTGGAGCTTATGGTGTAATTGGTGTTATCTTATTGTTGTTATTGAAATTCACATCACTTCAACATATTGCAGAAAATAATTTTTGGTTGATAATTTTCAGCTTGATTGCAGCACATTCGGTTAGTCGCTTTTTTTCTGGAATGATGATTTATACACACGAATATGTGACAGATATCGACAAAAGTAAATCAAAACCGATGGCAAATAAAGCACTTCCAATAAAAAATCTTATCATTAGTTTTCTTTTCTGTCTTGTGCCTTTTATTGTTTTTGGCGAATGGAAATTCTTGTTGATATTACCACTTTGTTACATAGGAAAAGTTTATTTGGGCTGGTATTTCAAAAAATATATTGGTGGATATACAGGCGATTGCTTGGGAACTGTGCAACAAGTTACCGAAGTTTTGTTTTATCTTGGCGTTTTAATTCTATGCAAGTTTCTGTAATTCGACATACAAAAGTTAATGTTCCTTCATCGGTTTGTTACGGACAAACTGATGTGGAATTAGCTGATACTTTTCATCAAGAAGTAGTACAAATTCATACTAAGATCGAAAACGACTTTGAGATAATTTTTTCAAGTCCACTGAGTCGCTGTCAACGATTAGCAGAAACTTTCTCGAATGAAATTATTTTTGATGAACGATTAAAAGAATTCAATTTTGGAGATTGGGAAATGAAATCGTGGAACGAAATTCCTTCGGAAGAAATAGAACCTTGGTACGCCGATTTTGTCGAAACTAACACACCAAACGGCGAATCAATGCAAGATATTTCTACGCGACTTTTTGATTTTATGGACGAGTTACGAAATGCTCAACACGAAAAAGTGCTGATTGTTGCACATGGTGGAATCATCCGTTTGATGTGGTGTTATTTGTTGCAAATACCAATCAAAAATGCATTCAAAATACCTATAAATTATGGTGAAATGTTTCAGTTTAATTTAGGAAAAACAAATGAGGAAGATTTTATTTTGAGCAAAGAATAAACTACAAACATTTTATCTTTTCTAACGACTTCCATTCATGTTCGATATTGGTCATCAGAATTGCGTTATCAAACTGAACAGAACCTTTTAGAAAGATTGTTTCATTTTCAAAAAAACTTGATTTCACATGTAAAACTTCCAAAGGTTCTACTCCCCAATTATAGGTTTCGAGTTTTAGACCTTCAAAATTATTTCCATTTGGAGAATAACCGACAGAACCATTCTCGAAGAATTTTGAAACTTCATTCAACGTTTCGAAAATCGAATTCAAATTAAATTCAACAGATTTTTTTGCATCAATTTCAATTCGTGTATCGTCAGAACTCGTGAAATCTAAATGATAATTATCGTTTTCTTCTATAACATTAAACTTCGCAAAATAATGTTTCCCAGGAAAAACTCGACCACCAACAAGCGTATTCAATTTTAGAGAAGTATCTCTCATCGGGATATATACACCTTCTTTTGTCACACCATTTTCTTCCCATTCAACCGCGATTCGATGCGCTGCATTTTCAGAATTCACTCCTACAAAATCAGGTAAACCTTTTGGTTTTATATCTTTTAATCGAATCAAACAGATTCCAGCAATTGCTTTTCCTTTGTACAATTTTGGACGAAAAGGTTGAGGTAAAATCGTCTCAATATAGTGTGATTCTACACAAAAATTGATTAACATTCTACGTTCTATAATACCATAAATTGTAGGGATTTTCATAATTTATTCTTTGTAAGTTGTTTCTTGTATTTTCCAATAATTCAACGTCAAATTATCACTATATTTTAAATAAAGTTTAATTTCTCCATTTTGATCAATTTTACCAATTTTTTCTTGAATTAAATAAACCTCCATTTTATCTAAAATTTCATCAGGCTTACCAATCAATTTATAAACCTCATTTTTTGAAGTTCCATTTGAATTATATGAATCAAATTTTAAAACATTATTAACCAAATCATCCAACATCTTATAACGATAATTTTGTCCGTAAACTCCTTCCTCAAAAGGAATCCATTTATCTGATTCAAACTTTTTCTTAGAATTACAACTCATCACAAGAAGAAAAACACCACAAAAAATAAATAATTTCTCCATAAAATAATTCAATTCCCTAATTTCTCAAAAAAAATCAACAAGTCAAATATTTCAAAATTAATTTATTAGAAAAAAGTTGTAAAATTTATTCGAAAAACACTTGCAAAAGTAATATTAATGACCTTATATTTGCACTCACAACGCGGGAATAGCTCAATTGGTAGAGCGTCAGCCTTCCAAGCTGAATGTTGCGAGTTCGAGTCTCGTTTCCCGCTCTTTGAAATATTAAATTCAAAAATCAAATTTTGCCTTGGTGGTGGAATTGGTAGACACGCAGGACTTAAAATCCTGTGTCCATTAGGACGTGCGGGTTCAAGTCCCGCCTGAGGTACTTTTTAATTTGATTTGAAAATTTACGCGGGAATAGCTCAATTGGTAGAGCGTCAGCCTTCCAAGCTGAATGTTGCGAGTTCGAGTCTCGTTTCCCGCTCTATAAAAGCCGAAGATTAATCTTCGGCTTTTTTTATTTAGAAAAATTTGATTCCTAAAACATAAAAAAACCTCAAACAATCACGTTTAAGGTTTTTACTTTTTTATCTAATCGTTGTCTTATTTCGCTTCTTCAGCCAACATTTGTTTATATTTTTTGCCTTCGATTAATCTTTTTTCCGCCCAAATTGTTCCTCCAGGAATAACTGCTGCGATAAAAAAGATCATAAAAATTTTCCAAGACCAATTGTATTTTTCTTTCAATAAATAAACCAATATAATATAAGCTATAAACAATCCTCCGTGTACGCGTCCTGCGTGTGTTACCCATATCGGATCTTCCCAAATATATTTCATTGGCATTGCGATAAAAAACAAAACTATCGCAGAAATAGCTTCTAAATATCCAGTAATTTTAAATAATTTCAACATTCATCTTAAATTTGAAGTCAAAAATAATTTTTAATTTTCAAACGAACACTAATAGATATCAGTAAAACAAATACTTAACATCTATTTTACACGTTATTATAAGCAAGAATGCGATTTTTAGGCTACATATTCTTTTTTTTTATCCAAACAATTTTGCTTTTTGGACAAGAAAAAACATATCATTTTTTACGGTATAATGATGATACAAAATCGTATACAAAAGATTTTGAAAGCAAAAATCTTGATTCATCTTTAGATTCGCTTCAAAAAACGGGTTATTATACGTTGACGATTGATTCTATAAAAAATGAAAAAGTTTATCTAAATAAAGGAAAATTGTACCAAACAATTTGGGTGAAAAACAATGAATTGTTCGAAAATAAAAATAATTATTTCCCAACAAATAATTTAGATTCTATTCTAAATAAAATAGCAACAACCAACACTAATCAAGGTTATCCGTTTGCGCAAATAAAACTTGTTCCAAATGGTTTTGAACAAAATGAACAGAAAATTGAATTGGTTTTAGACAAAGGAAATCAGCGCAAAATTGATGGTGTAAAATTGGTTGGTTACGAAAAATTATCCAAAGGTTATTTGCGTCATGGACTCAATATAAAAACTGGCGAAGTCTACAATGAACAGAAGTTGGCAACGATTTCGACATTAATGCAACGAACCAATTATATTGCAGAAGCGCAATTACCACAAACTTTATTTAAGCCAGATTCTACGATTTTATATTTGTATCCTCGCAAAGTGAATTCAAATTATTTTGATGGTGTTTTAGGTTTTGGAACAGATGATAACGGCGATTTTAGATTGAACGGAAATGTACAACTTTCGTTGAACAATGTGTTCAATAGTTTGGAAGAAATCAGGTTAAATTGGATTGGAACAGCGAATAAAAATACGTCGTTGAATATTGGTGTTAAAGTTCCTTATTTGTTCAAATCTGCGATTGGTTCGGAAACGAATTTCAAGCTTTTCAAGCAAGATTCTGTTTTTGTGAATTTAGATTTTTCGGAGCGATTATTTTATCAACTCAACCTCAACTCGAATATTGGTGTAAGCGGAATTATACAATCGTCTAACTTTTTGCTGGAAGATGATTCTTATCTAAAATCGAGCTATGACGATTATTCGAAAATTGGTTTTGGTTTGAGTTATCACTATTTCCTGAAACATCCTTTTCGTTTGATGGAAGTAAAATCGATGTTGAATGTTGCGGTAAATTCGATTCGTAAAAAGGAAAAGAATTTTTCGTGGACAGAAGATTTGGAAAATAAAACCGTCAATCAAGTTGAAGTTGGTCTAAAAACGTTTCGTTTATTCGAATTATCCAAAAAGCATTTCTTAAAAGCTGGTGCAGAATTTAGAGGTTTGCTCACGAAAGACGATGATTTCTCCGAAAACGAATTGTACAGAATTGGTGGTTTTGGTAGTTTTAGAGGTTTTAACGAAGAAAGTATTACAACAAATATGTACGGATTTTTGAGTGCAGATTATCGTTTTGTTCCAAGCGAAGCTTTTTATATTGGACTTTTCGCCGATTATGGTTTTATTGATAACAAACGCGCAAATCTAAATACATCATTGTTAAGTTTCGGAACTGGAATTTCTTTTTTAACGAAGATGGGAATTTTCAATTTGAGTTATGCAGTTGGTAAAACAGACGAAACTTCATTCGACTTCAAAGAATCTAAAATCCATTTTGGGATATTAAGTCAGTTTTAAAAAAAATATTTTACTTTTGTTTTTATAAACATTGTATAATGAAATATTTATCGCTACTATTTTTACTCTTTAGTTCAACTTTATTTTGTCAAAAAGATGATATTATAAACTTAAATGAAGTCAATATTCAGAATAAAACAAAATACATTTTATTAAAATCTTATTTTAGAAGTTGGATAATCAAAAATGATAGTTTAACAGATTTTGTAGATGGAGAAGCTTATTATCTTTATCCAAAGGAAGAATTTAAAGATAAATTAAAAGTAAAAAGATATGTTTTACAATACAGAAACTTTTATAATCCTGAGATAAAAGGTAATAATAAAAAAACGCAAGTATCTATAATGAATGATTATTATGGATTTTGGAATATTCCTAGTTATAATCGTCATGAAAAATATAAAAAAGTAGAAATTTCTAAAGATAATTTTGATATTTATAACAGTAGAGATTCTATAATTGGTAAATATTATCAAGGAATTGAGAATGATAGTATAAATTTTGTTTTAAATTTTTCTCGTAAAAAAAATATAAAAATATCATTAAGTAATTTAGGAAAATGGGATAAAAAAGGAATTCCTCAATCTTTCACTTTAATCCAAAATGAAGATTTATTTGGAAGTAAAAAAGAGATTGTAACAGAAATTTTTCTAACAAAAGAACTCCTTTCTGATTTTGATAATGGAAGAAAAAAATACAATTCAATCAACTTTAATATTTCAAATTATTATAATAATTATTGGGAAAATTATCTAATTGAATATCCTTTACCTTTAAATATCGTTAATAAATTCAATTTATTAATTGAACAAAATCCTTAATCTTAAAGGTTACTTTTAATCAACTTAAATCTACATTTATCTAAAACATATCTGTTTGCGATGTCCGTCAAGAAACTTTTATTACAAACAAGGTTGTTTTAGCTTTCCCGAGCATTCGGTTTATTATAAACAAGTATGTTTGTAATGTTCGTCAAGAAAATTTAATTACAAACAGATATGTTTTATCTTTCCCGAGGACTAAGTTGATTACAAACAAGGTTGTTTTACCTTACCCGAGGACTCAGTTAATTACAAACAAGTCTGTTTTACCTTTCCCGAGGACTCGGTTGATCACAAACAAGTATGTTTTAGCTTACCAAATGTATTGTGAGAATGAATACTAAGAAGTTTTATTAAAAAAACTTTAAATTTTTATAGGTTTATTGTTAACATTTTCGTGAAATTAGCTACTTATAAAATACTCACACAAAATAAATTTAAAAATGCGTAAAATTTTTTATCCAGTTTTAGCTTCAGCTTTATTTTTAGCTTCAGCTCAATTGGTGTCTGCACAAGACAATTTAGTTAATTCTTTGAACAAAAACGTTAGTGAAAATAGTAAAGAAGCTTTCAAATTTACTGACGTTATTAATTTAGCTAAAACTCCAGTAGAAAACCAAGGTTCATCAGGAACTTGTTGGTCATATTCAGGAAATTCTTTCTTCGAATCAGAAATGTTAAGAATGGGAAAACAACCTATTCAATTGTCTCCAATTTTCAATGCGAGAAATACATATGTTGAGAAAGGAAAACAATATGTTCGCATGCACGGTGCAACAACTTTAGGTGACGGTGGTTCTTTCTATGATGTTTTGAATACAATCAAAAAATATGGAGCTGTTCCAGAATCTGTATACACAGGTTTGAATTACGGAACAAAAACAAATCAATTTGGTGAGATGGCTGCCATTCAAGAAGGAGTTTTGAAAGCGGTTGTTGCAAATCCAAATGGTAAATTAACACCAAACTGGGAGAAAGCCTATACAGCTGTTTTGGATAGCTATTTAGGAGAATATCCAAAAGAATTTACATACAACGGAAAAAAATACACACCACGTACATTTGCTGATCAAGTTGTAGGAATTAATCCAAACGATTATGTTGCGATTACATCTTTCAAAGATCACGACTATTACAAACCGTTTGTATTAGCGATTCCTGATAACTGGGCGTACGAATCTTTCTACAATGTTCCGATGACAGAGATGACTGATAACATTGATTATGCTTTGAAAAACGGATTTACAGTTGCTTGGGCAACAGACGTTTCTGAAAAAGGATTTAGCTGGAAAAATGGTGTAGCGTATGTACCAGAAGTTGATTTTGCAGATATGAATGCGCAACAAAAAGCAGATATGTTCAAAGGTCCAAAACCAGAAAAAGTAATTACAGAAGATATGCGTCAGGCTGCTTTTGATGATTACCAAACGACTGATGACCACGGAATGCACATTGTTGGTATTGCAAAAGATCAAAACGGAAAAGATTACTACATCGTGAAAAACTCTTGGGGTTTAACTAACGATTACGAAGGATATCTTTATGTAACAAAAGCTTTTGTTCAGTACAAAACAACAAATATTTTAGTTCATAAAAACGGTGTTCAAAAACAAACGTTGAAAAAATTAGGATTATAATCTTAATTTATATAATAATGAAAAGCTGTCTTATGAGACAGCTTTTTTTGTTTAAAAACGAATATTTCAAATGGTTTGATGTACTTTTGCAGTCTAATTTTTAGTCAATAAATATGCCTCAAAATGTAACAATACGCATATCTCCTACAGAAGCTGCAAACGAGAAACTTCTGAAACAACGTTTAGCATCTGCTGTTAAAACAAAACCAGAGAATATCAATGCTTACCAAATTATTCGTCGCTCTTTAGATGCACGAAGCCGAAATATTATTTCCCAATTACAAGTCAATGTTTTTGTAAATGAAGAATTCTCTGATGCTTTCGAGTTTCATCCAAATCTTCAAAATGTAGAAAACAAACACGAAGTTTATATTGCTGGTGCTGGTCCTGCTGGATTATTTGCTGCGTTAGAATTAATAGAACAAGGTCTAAAACCAATTATCATCGAGCGTGGTAAAACTGTTCGTGATCGTCGTCGTGATTTAGCAGCAATGAATAAAGAAGGAAAAGTAAATCCTGAATCAAACTATTGTTATGGCGAAGGTGGCGCTGGAACTTATTCGGACGGAAAATTATATACGCGTTCTACAAAACGTGGAAACATTCTGAAATCATTGCAATGGTTTGTCCATTTCGGTGCAACAGAGCGTATTTTACAAGAAGCGCATCCACATATCGGAACAAATAAGTTACCTGGGATTATCGCCAACATGCGCGAAGCAATTATCGAATGTGGTGGTGAAGTTTGGTTTGATACAAAACTAACGGATATTATCATCGAGAATAATCAAATCAAAGGAATTGAAATTAATCATGATAAAAAAATTAAAACTTCTTCTTTGATCTTAGCAACGGGACATTCGGCTCGTGATATTTTCAGAATGTTAGATGAAAAGAAAGTTTTAATCGAAGCAAAACCTTTTGCATTAGGCGTTCGTGTAGAACATCACCAAAGTTTGATTGATTCTGCTCAATATCATTGTCCAATCGGAACAGAACGCAACGAATTTCTTCCGCCAGCCTCGTATTCATTAGTTTCTCAAGAAGCAGGTCGCGGCGTTTTCTCTTTTTGTATGTGTCCCGGTGGAATTATCGCGCCCGCATCTACAGACGAAGGAGAATTGGTAGTAAATGGTTGGTCACCTTCTAAACGTGACGGATTCTTTGCAAACTCGGGAATGGTTGTAACAGTTGATGAAAAAGATTTTGCTAAATATGGTTTTACTGGACCTTTGGGTGGAATGAAGTTTCAACAAATGGTCGAGCAAAAAGCGTGGCAAGTTGGTGAAGGTAAATTAAAAGCTCCCGCACAACGAATGACTGATTTTGTTTCAGGGAAATTATCCAATTCATTAAATGATTGCTCGTATTTACCAGGTTTAACATCAGGTTTATTGAGCGAAGTTTTACCAAAAGAAGTTCATCAATCTTTGAAATTAGGTTTCCAAACATTTGGTAAAAAAATGAATGGTTACTATACCGAAAATGCAAATATTGTGGCAACAGAATCAAGAACTTCTTCGCCTGTTCGTATTCCGAGAAATGAAGAAACCTTAGAACATACGCAAGTTGCTGGTTTATTTCCTTGCGCTGAAGGAGCTGGTTACGCTGGTGGAATTATTTCTGCCGCAATGGACGGAGCAAAAGTTGCAATTGCTGTGAAGAATTTTATCGGAAAATAGTTTTATATTTAATACTCAAAATAAAATACAGATGTCAAGCTGAACTTGTTTTAGCTTCACATCTTTAGGAATGATGAATTTAGAAAAAGTAAATAATTTCAAATTTTTATTGATTTCAGTAGTACTGATTTTGATAGGTTATTCAATCAACTTAATCGGTTGGAATATTGGAACAATTACAATTGCTTATTTTGGATTAGGTTTATTCTTTTTAGGAATTATTTCATTCATCATTTTACTATTTTTAGCTTTAATTAAAATTGTTAATAGAATTTAATGAATCTCTTAAAATCTATACTATTTGTCGGTTTAGGTGGCGCTTTTGGTAGTGTTGCAAGATTTTTAATTTCGTACGGAATCGGAAAATATTATTCACAACCTTTTCCATTTGCTACGTTTTTGACAAATATTATCGGTTGTTTTTTGATTGGCACTTTATATGGATATTCAATCAAAAATGGTTTAGGAAATACCTATTTCAATTTTTTACTGATAACTGGATTTTGTGGAGGTTTCACGACATTTTCAAGTTTTTCGTATGAAAATTTCAACTTAATTCAACAACAAAATTACATCACACCAATTATTTATATTTTTTTGAGTGTACTCATTGGTTTACTCTTTACAATGATTGGTTTTAGATTAACAAAATAACTCTATATCGAAAATAGTTTTCTCTTATTCGTTTTAATGTATTACTTTTAAGCAACTTAAAAAATTAATACATGAGGAAATCTATTTTGATCTGCGGAATCATTTTTGGTTCTGTATTTACTCACGCACAATTAAAAACAGTGAAAAAAACTGACAATAAAGGATATACCTACGAAATGGTAGAAAATGATCCTTCGAATACAAGAATTTATACGCTAAAAAATGGTTTGAAAATCTATTTGGCTCAAATAAAAGACGAACCAAGAATCCAAACTCATATAGCTGTAAAAACAGGTTCTAACAACGATCCAGAAGACAATACTGGTTTGGCTCACTACTTAGAGCATATGGTTTTTAAAGGAACTTCTAAAATTGGAACACAAAATTGGGCTGTTGAAAAACCTTTGATCCAACAAATTTCAGATTTATACGAACAGCACAAAGCAGAAAAAGATCCTGCAAAAAAAGTAGAAATCTATAAAAAAATTGATCAAGTTTCGCAAGAAGCATCCAAATATGCTGTGGCAAACGAATACGATAAATTAATTTCATCTTTGGGAGCATCAGGAACTAATGCACATACATCTTTAGAAGAAACAATTTATCATAATAATATTCCGAATAATGAATTAGAGAAATGGTTAACAGTAGAATCTGAGCGCTTTAGTGAATTAACTTTACGTCTTTTTCATACTGAATTAGAAGCCGTTTACGAAGAATTTAATCGTTCACAAGACAATGATGGACGTTTAGTTTTTTATAAAATGATGGAAACATTGTTTCCAAAATCGCATTACGGAACACAAACAACTATTGGAACTTCAGAACATTTAAAAAATCCATCAATGGTTGCAATTCATAATTATTTCGATAAATATTATGTAGCGAGCAATATGGCTGTGATGTTGATTGGTGATTTCGATTTTGATACGGCTGTTCCAATGATTGACAAATATTTTGGAAATTATGCTACAAAAGCAGCTCCTGCACAATATGTTGCAAAAGAAGAGCCGATTAAAACAATTGTAACAAGCGAAGTTTTTAGTCCATCTTCGGAACGTGTTCAGTTTGCTTACCGTTTTAACGGAGCAAAAAGTTCTGATGCAAAATATGTAACATTAATTGATTATATTTTAAGTAATTCTACAGCTGGATTAATCGACTTAAATATCAATCAACAGCAAAAAACATTAGGAGCAGGAAGCTCTTCTTCTTTCTTTAGAGATTATGGTATGCATTCTTTTTCTGGATCTCCAAAACAGGGACAAAGTTTAGAAGAAGTACGTGATTTATTAATTGCTCAGATTGAAAAAATCAAAAAAGGGGAATTTGATGATTGGATGATAGAAGCAGTTGTAAATGATTTAAGAAAATCTCGTATGAAAAGCTGGGAAAATACTCGTTCTTTAGCAGCAAGTTTGTACAAATCATATATCAATGATGTTCCTTGGGCAGAAGTTGTCGATCAATACGATGATATGGGTCGTGTAACAAAGCAAGAACTAATGGACTTTGCAAAGAATAATTATACGAATAATTATGTAATTGTTTACAAACGTCAAGGTGAAAACAAGGATTTGGTACGTGTTTCGAATCCTGGAATTACGCCAATTCAATTGAATCGTGATGCTGAATCTACTTGGTACAAAGATTTCATGAAGATTAAATCAAGTGAGATTAAACCAGTTTTTGTTGACTTCAAAAAAGAATTGAACGAAAGTAAAATCAAGAATGCAAAATTCACTTCGATTCAGAACAAGACAAACGATATTAGCTCTGTTTACTATATCGCGGATATGGGATCAGACAATAACAAAAAGCTTGGTTTAGCGATTAATTACTTAAATTATTTAGGAACGTCCAAATATTCGCCAGAAAACTTGAAAAAAGAGTTTTATAAAATTGGTGTTGATTATGGAGTTAATCCTGGTACAGAAAGAACTTCTGTTTATATCACAGGTTTACAAAAGAACTTAACAAGCGGAATCAAATTATTTGAACATCTTTTAAGTGATGCCGTTTCAAATAATGAATCTTACCAAGAATATGTGAAAACAATCTTGAAATCAAGAGAAAATTCAAAAAAGAACAAAAACGTGATTTCTTCTTTGTTGAACACTTATGCGCAATATGGACCAAATAATCGCTCGAGAGATATTATTTCTGAAGCTGATTTGAAAGCTATTGATCCAAAAGAATTAACGCAAATCATCAAAGATTTCTTTAATTACAAGCACCAAATTTTCTATTACGGA
Source organism: Empedobacter sp. UBA2044 (assembly GCF_002333005.1). Lineage (NCBI taxonomy): Bacteria > Pseudomonadati > Bacteroidota > Flavobacteriia > Flavobacteriales > Weeksellaceae > Empedobacter > Empedobacter sp. UBA2044. The sequence continues at coordinate 81,866 of NZ_DDBA01000059.1, read as the reverse complement.
AATAATGAAGCGGAAACGAAAAAAGCAATTGAACAAAATCATAATTTCGGGAAAAATTTAGATTATCCTAAGAAAAAAGAATATCCACAACCAGCTACAGATGGCAAAGTATATTTTGCTCCTTACGATATGGTACAAGCGGAAATTAATTTCTTTGCTCGTGATACTAAATATGATCCAACTTTGTTGACATCTACAGGAATTTTCAATGAGTATTTTGGTGGAGGTTTGTCATCTATCGTTTTCCAAGAAATTCGCGAGTCTAAATCATTGGCTTATTCTGCTGGTTCTTATTACATTAATGCAAATAAAAAAGATAATTACAATTATGTAAGAGCTGTAATTGGAACACAAGCAAACAAATTGCCACAAGCTGTTGACGCAATGAAAGAATTAATGAATAATATGCCAAAAGCAGAAAATCAATTCAATAATTCTAAACAAGCAGCACTTAAGCAAATCGCTACAAGTCGTTATACAAAAGCAAATGTGTTCTTTTATTGGTTATCATTACAAGATAAAGGTCTAAATTATGATATCAATAAAGATATTTACGATCAAACATCTAAATTAACATTAGAACAATTGGATCAATTTTTCCAAAAACATATCAAAGGTCAAAACTTCAATGTTGGTTTAATTGGTAATAAAGAAAACTTAGATTGGCCATCTGTTGAAAAACTTGGACAAGTAAAAGAATTAACGTTAGAAGAGCTGTTTAACTACTAATAATCAGAAATTATAAAAACCAATAAACGCGTTTAGGAAATCCTATAACGCGTTTATTTTTTAAAACTAACCTATGAATGAATAATCACTCAAAAACCAAATAAGGCTCAATTTCCCTAAACTTTTCTTCACTTATCGCATAACATCTTTTCAATGTTTTTGCATCTTTAAAACTCCCACCTAACGAACGTTTAAAATTAAGAATCGTATTTACTTGTTTCTCTGTGAAACCGAGTTTTATCCAATCCTCATGACTCAAATTATTTGGATTAAACTTACCTTTTATTTCTATTTTTTCTGCTACTTTATCTTCACTTTTTGACTGTTCAACTTTTGGCTGCTCAGCTTTATAAATTACATTTTCAGGTAAATCAATATAAGATTCCATTTCTGCATATTTTTCATCCGAAATCATATAACATTTTTTCAATTGTTCTTTCGATTTAAACTGACCTCCCAAAATATTTTTATATTTCATAATTGAAGCAGCTTGTTTAGACGAAAAACCTATTTTTTGCCAATCATTTTCAGAATAACTATTTGGATTAAATTTTACATATTGAATCTTTTTGCCACTTTGTTTTTTCTCATTTTTTTCATCTTCCTTTGATTTTTCTGGTAACAAAATATACGTTTTCATCTCTGCATATTTCGCATCATCAATCACAAAACATTTCCTCAATTGCTCTTTCGAGGTAAACTTTCCTCCAACAATCTGTTTATATTTCATGATTATTTCTGCCTGTTTTGGCGAAAAACCAAGTTTTTCCCAGCCTTGTTGTGGCAAATCATTTGGATTGAAATTTTTGTAAACTATTTTAGTTTTTGGTGATGAATAATCTATAAAACTCGATTTAGATTGTTCTGGTAAAAGAACAAAAGGAGCTAATTCATTATACTTTCCTTCATCGATAACATAACATTTCTTAAGCTGTTCTTTCGATGTAAATTCTCCGCCAACAATTCCTTTATATTTCAAAATGACTTCGGCTTGACGTTCCGAAAACCCTAAATTCATCCAATCTTCTAAAGATAATTCGTTTGGGTTAAAGGGTTTGATTGAATCTTTTACTTGTTTATTTGAAGTAGAATTAAATGTATAATTTTTCGGAGTTTTTTGATAATTTGCTAGCAAAGCTTTATCTGCTTCTGATAATTGATATGTTTCTTTTTCAACTGAAATATGTTGAAAAATCTCAAATAACAAAATCAAAACAAATAATAAATACAAGCCAAATCTTTGCGATTTATTCAGGTAAAAAGTAGATTTTTTTAAATATTTCATCTTGGTTGGAAAAGAAGTGAAAATAATATCCTTATCAAACACTCACGATATCGAAAACGACATAACCATCAAATATTTAACAAATTAAGAAATCTAAAATTAATAAAAGGTTTTAAGTATTTGTAAATATTTTTTACAAATCAAAAACCGATTTTCGTTTGATAACAAAACAATCTTTTACCCAAAAAAAGAATAACATAATAAAATAACCAATAAAGGTTAAACCGAAAGTTGCAAAGGTTAAATAAATGAAAATCAAACGTAATTTTGCAACGCGAATTCCCAATTTGTCTGCAAATCGCGAAATCACATTAAACCATTCTGTTTCAGTAAAATTCCTAATTTGATCTTTCATTTAACGTAAAATTTGTTGTCCGATAGCGCAATTTAAACATTTTTTTTCGGAGCAATATCTTTTTTTAAGTTGAATTAATTGTTGAGAATCTTTTGCGGTTTTATTTTCAAAACCAATTCGTTCAAATTCATCTAAAATCGAGTTATTTTCCGCTTCCATTTCATTTAATAAATCCAAATAAAAATCAATTTCTACCTCATCTTTTTGTCGCTCAAAAGCATAACGAATCGGAATAATAGAATTGATGAGCAAATTATTTATTTTATCTTTTGAAAGATTTTTGAGTTGAAATTTTGATTCGTTCTTAAATGTATAATGCGTTTCCCAAAAAGAATTTAATTCCAAATTTTCGAAGATTTTATAAAATTCTTTCAAATTTTTTGGCTGAATAATTTCAGAAAACAAACTTTGATAATTCACATAAATCGATGCTAATTGCGCCAAACGAATCGTCGGAAAACCAATTGGTCGCATTTTCGAAAATCGGAACAAACTATTTTCAATTGATTCTAATTGATATTTATTTTTCAGGAATTGATATTCGTTTTTTAATTGCTTAGAATAATCATTCTCATAGTTTTCTTCTAAAAAACTGGCTTGTCCAAAAAACAAGGCTTCAACTTTTTGGGCATTAAATTGTATTTTTTGCAAAACTTTGAACGGAAAAGAATTTGCCCAAATCTCAAAAGTTTCTACATTAACTTTTAATCCAAAATTCTTTGCCAAACTTTTGAACAATGTTTCTTCCCAATTGGAATTATTGTGTTCTAAAATTTGTACAATATCGTTTGTTTTTTCTTCGAAACGTTCGATTAAAATTCGTTCAAACCAAAAAGAAAATTGCTTCAAATCAATTGAATCTAAAAATTCTTCACAATAAATTTTATCCAACTTAGAATTAATAATATTTTGATAATTAAAAACAATTTCCGGTTTTACAAAATCTTGTAAAATCAAAGTTTGTACATTACGTTGACGCAAAATATCAACTTCACAATCGTGATTCCATACAACATGCAAAATCACATTTTGATACGATAAATCATTCGAATGTTGATGAAAATTCCAATCCGAAGAATTGACATGCATTTCGACACTTCCAATCCACAATTTATCGCCAATGATGATTTCTGCTTCCAAAAAATCTGGCCCAGCATGATGGTTTAACTTTCCAACTTTCACAATTTCAATGAAATCTCCATGAAAAGTTTGTAAGCTTTGATGTGAAAATTGATTCAATTTCCAAATATGATGTAGAAAAATTTCTTTCATAGACAAAAGTTAATCAATGAATTATAAAAAATCATTAAAATAAATACTTATTTTTTTTAAATTAATTAAACGTTTGTTTAACTTTGCGCGTTCAATTTTTATAAGATGAAATTAAGTGAGAAGCAAATAGAAATTTTGGGCGCGGCTGAACGAGTTTTTGGAAGACGAGGAATTGATGCTGCAAGTGTTCGAGAAATTGCAAAAGAAGCAAACATTAATATTGCGATGATTAGCTATTATTTTGGATCAAAAGATAAATTGGTCGAGAATTTATTTAGTTGGCGTATCACAACTTTCAATGAATCATTGGCCTCAATTTCACAAAATTCTACACTTTCTCCATTTGAAAAGTTACAGTCAATCCTAAAAGCTTATTTGAATAGAATTTTGGATAAACCTGAATTTCATCGAATTATGGCAAGAGAATATTCGAAAAGAGATTCAATTTTAGAAATTGATTGTAAAGTCAATGACTTAAAAACAAAAAATTTAGAATATATCACAAATATTATTAGTGAAGGATATTCTGAAGGCGTTTTTAAAAGAAAAGCTCCTGCCGAAGCTGTTGTAATGGTAGTTATTGGTGGAACATCTTATTTGATTTTGAACGAAAAAACATATATGAAACAATGGGGATTATCTTCTCATGAAGAGTTTACAGAACATATTCACGAAGAATATTACCCTTATTTAATAGATTCTTTAAAAGCAATTTTACTATACGATGAAAAATAAAATTTTCTTACCGATTTGTTTAGTTGTTGCTACTTTCGCTCATGCGCAGGAAACCAACGTTTCTTTGCAGGAAGTTATTCAACAAAGTTTGCAGAACAACAAATCTGTGAAAGTTGCCGAAGCTGCTAAAAATACAAGTGAGTATAAAGTACAAAGCGCGAAAAACAATCGTTTACCAGACATTTCGTTGAGTGGACAATACATGCATTTGTTTACGACAACAAATGTAGACATCAAACTTCCGATGCAATCTTCTGGTGGAGGAATGGGAGTTGAACCGAGCCAATTATTATTAGGACAAGCAAGTGCTTCTGTCCCTGTTTTTGCTGGATTTAAAATTAAAAATGCAATCAAAAGCAGTGAATTGATGGTTGATTTATCAAACTTACAAATCGAAGCAACAAAAGAAAATGTGGTTTGGCAAGCTATTAATTTATATTTTGGATTGTACAAAACGCAACGTTCTATCGATGTTTTGAATGAAAACTTAGTGAGAGCAAATCAACGTGTGAAAGATTTTCAAAACTTTTTGGATAACGGAATCATCGCGAGAAATGATTTGTTGAGAGCAAAATTACAAGCATCGAATGTGCAAGTTGCAATTGATGAAGCCGAAACGCAATACAAAAACATTAATTACCGATTGAATTTATTGACTGGACAAGACGAAAGTAAAATCGTTCATGTTGATAATGTAGAAACCTTGAAAACCATCAATCAAAATTCTCAAGATTACGTCAATCGTACAGATGTTAAATCATATGATGTAAAAAATCAGATTGCTGATAGTCAAATCAAAATTGCGAAAGCAGCTTATTACCCTCAATTAGCGGTTTCAGCTGGATATATTGCGATGGATATTGATAAAGTTGCTTCGGTTACAAATGCAACAAATGTTGGTGTTGGATTGAAATATGATTTATCTTCTTTGTATAAAAATAAAGCAGAAGTTGAAATTGCAAAAGCTCAGAAATTAGAAAATGAGATGCAAAAAGAAACGACAATTGATAAAGCTAAAGTTGAAATGAACGAAGCTTTTCAAAAGTATGATTTAGCAAAAAAGAAAAATAATGTTTACAAAGAAGCTGTAGAACAAGCGAACGAAAACTACAGAATTGTAAAAGATAAAAATGACAACGGATTGGCTGATACAGACGATTTATTAGAAGCAGATGTACAACAATTGCAAGCAAAAATCAATCAAGTTGTCGGAGATGCTGACGAACAATTAGCGATCTACGAATATTACTATACTACAGGAATTTTATTAGAAAACGTACAATAACACCTCTCGATATGGAAGAAAATAATCAAGAAAAGAAAAAAATAAATTCAAAATTTATCATCGTTTTAGGAGCATTAATCATCCTTGGAGGTGGATATGGAGTTTATAAATATTTACACGGACAAGCGCACGAAATTACTGATGATGCACAAATTGAATCAAAAATAACACCTGTTATACCTAAAGTTTCAGGATACATTCAGAAGATTTTAGTAGAAGATAACCAAATGGTTCACAAAGGTGATACATTAGTTGTTTTGGACGGATCTGAATTTGCCTTGAAATTGCAACAATCGCAAGATGCTCTATTACAAGCAGAAGGTCAATTAGGAGTTGCTCACGCAGGTGTTTCTCAAGCTGGTGCAGCAATTGGAGTGACAGAAGCTGGTGCTGTTGCAGCAAATACAACAATCGAAACAGCTCAAGCAAGTGTTAATACAGCTCAAGCAAATGTAGAAGCAGCAAAAGTACAAGTTTGGAGAACGAAAAATGATTTTGATCGTTACAATAAATTATACCAAAATCAATCGATCACAAAACAACAATACGAGCAAGCTTTAGCAGCAAAAGAAACAGCAGAAAAACAATTGCGAATTGTACAAGAACAATTAGGTGTTTCTCGTGCTCAATTAGCTTCTACAGCAAAACAAGCGCAAGCTACAGCAAAACAAGTGAACACTTCGAAAGCACAAGCTGATGCTTCAAAAGCACAAATTAAAGTTGCGGAAGCAGCAATTGGTCAAAGCAAAACAAACATCGATAATGCAAAATTATATTTGTCTTATACGTATGTAATTGCGGCTGAAGATGGACAAGTTTCTAAAATTAATTTACAACCAGGACAATTGGTACAAGCTGGTCAATCTTTGTTCAATATTGTGACTACAAAAAATATTTGGGTTGTGGCAAATTACAAAGAAACTCAATTAGAAAAAATTAGAGTTGGACAAGAAGCCATCATCAAAGTTGATGCTTATCCAAACCACGAATTCAAAGCGAAAGTAACATCTTTATCTCCTGCAACTGGTGCTAAATTTGCATTATTACCTCCAGATAATGCGTCGGGTAACTTCGTAAAAACAGTTCAACGTCTTCCTATTAAAATCGAATTTATCGATCAAAAAGACGAAATGTTGAAAATGATTCGTCCAGGTATGAACGTGGAAGCTGATATTCTTTTAAAATCGAATACTTCTGCAAAGTAATAACACCTATTCAGAAAAATTATGGAAGAAAATAATTTAGTTGAATATGGTGCAAGACGTGTAATCATCACCATTACCGCCATCATGTGTGCATTGTTAGAGATTGTTGATACAACAATTGTTAACGTTGCAATGAACGACATGAAAGGTAGTTTGGGTGTCTCTTTAACTGATATTGCGTGGGTGGTTACCGCTTACGCAATTGCCAACGTAATTGTAGTGCCGATGACCAGCTGGTTGTCGCAACAATTTGGACGACGCAATTATTTTGCGGCTTCGATTATTATTTTTACAGTTTCTTCATTTCTTTGTGGAAATGCAACAACATTGTGGGAAATTATATTGTTCCGATTTATTCAAGGACTTGGTGGTGGAGCGCTGTTGGTAACTTCGCAAACTATTATTACCGAAAGTTATCCGCCCGAAAAACGTGGTTTAGCGCAAGCAATCTACGGAATGGGAGTTATCGTTGGTCCTACGCTTGGTCCGCCTTTGGGAGGTTATATTATTGATAATTGGTCTTGGCCATATATATTTTACATCAATATTCCGATTGGGATTACTGCTGTATTGTTAACGATATCATTTGTTCGTAGTCCAAAATATGCAGAGAAATCAAAACTAAGTCAAGTCGATTTCTTGGGAATTATTTTGTTAGCCATTGCAGTTGGATCGTTACAATATGTATTAGAACACGGACAACAAGACGACTGGTTCTCAGATTCGACAATTGTAACCTTGAGTATCGCAAGTTTCTTCGGATTCATTTTATTTGTTTGGCGAGAATTAGTTTTCAAACATCCAATTGTAAATTTACGTGTACTGAAAGATAGCAACTTAGCAGTTGGTACTATTTTATCCTTCATCTTAGGATTTGGATTATATGGATCGACATTCATTATTCCAATTTATACACAATCAATCTTAGGATGGACTGCAACTGATGCAGGTTTATTATTAATTCCTTCGTCGTTGATGACTGCATTCATGATGCCAATCATCGCAACAATGTTACAAAAAGGTGTACCACCAAAATACATGGTTGCAGGAGGATTCTTTATCTTTTTCTGTTACAGTTTTTGGTCATACAAAATCTTAACACCAGACACAGGTTCCGAGCATTTCTTTTGGCCATTAATTGTTCGTGGAGTTGGATTGGGATTATTATTTGTACCTGTTACCACACTTTCACTTTCAAGTTTGAGAGGGCAACAAATTGGTGAAGGAGCTGCCTTTACAGGAATGATGCGTCAGTTAGGAGGATCTTTTGGTATCGCGATTATTACAACATTTATTTCTCGTTGGACAGTTGGACACCGAACAAATTTAGTTTCGCATCTTGATACATCCGATTTTGATGTACAAAAACATATTCAGAATTTACAAATGAGCTTCATTAGTAAAGGTTTTGCCCCAAATGAAGCATTAAATAAAGCCTATAACCTACTCGATTTACAAGTTACCAAACAAGCAACTGTGTTAACTTATATGGATGTTTTCTTGTATTTAGGTGTAGTTTTCCTAATCTGTATTCCATTTATTCTGTTCTTTATCAAAAAAGGAGCAGGTAAAGTAATCAGTGCAGGACATTAAAAAAGAATAATTATTTTAATTTTCAGTTTTTTATAAATGTAAAATCTATCTCAATTTATTGGGATGGATTTTTTTTATTTGATTGATTCTGTAATTTTCTTTTCATCTAATCCAAAATCTGCTAGAATAAGTTTTCCTTCTGGATTAAAAAGATAAAAAGTTGGTGTACCGATAATCTTGTATTTTGTATAAGTACCTCCTGTTCTACCTTCTTTATCCCAAAGCGAAATCCAATCTTCTGCATGTTTTAAAAGAAAGTTTTTATAACCAATTTCTTCTTTATCTACATAGAAACTTACAATTTCTAACTTATCAAGATTATTAGTCTTTATTTGATCTAAAACAGGAATAGATTCTAAAGAGAATCCACAATAAAAAGTTGTAAAATCTAATAACACATATTTTCCTTTGAAATAATCTGAAAAATTAACTTTTTTATTTGATTGATTATACGCCATAAAATCTATATAACTGTCGCCAATATTTAACTTTTCTGTATTAATATCTGTCATGATAGATTTGTAATAGGCTGATTTTTTATATTTAGATTCTAACTTATTCATCAAATCAATTAAAACTTCTTTTGACAATTCTGTCTTGTATGAATTAACTAATGAAAGTGTATAGTATGAATTTATATTATCTTGATAAAATTGAAGACTATTCTTTGCAAATTCATTATCTAATGCAGTTATTTTACCATAAGGTTCTACTTTACCCCAGTATGCTTTTTGTAAACTATCATTCCATTTATTTTGTTCACGAAGCGACATCATATCAGTTAAAAATTCTCGTCGTTTTATCGTATAATCTTTATCAAACTGAGCATATTTATACCTCATCTCGTCATACTCAGATCCAGAAGTTTTTACATCATAAGGAAAATCTTTTTTTGTGGCATTTAGTGTAATTTTTTCATTACCAATAAAAAGAAGTGCAGAATGATAATCTTTTCCATTTTTGACTGTAATATAAACCGAAGATGGAACCTCTTTTAATTTTCCTTCTAATTTATAACCCCCTTTAACTAATACGACACTATCAATAGGAGCATTATTAATACTTATTTTGACCAATGCATTTTCATCAAATCCATCAAGTTTTCCAGAAATAGTAAATTGTTTTTGAGCAAATAAGTTTGTAAAAACAAATAAGATAATTAGTGTTAATAGTTTAGTCATTATTATGTAGTTAATTATTTATAAATCTAATTAAATATTTCGAAAAATCATCTCAAAAAAACCTCCACCCAAGCAATTTGGGTGGAGGTTTTATTATTCAATAATTAACGTTTAGTATTTTTACAATTTCGGCTCGTTTGTTTACTTGTTCAACTTGCAGGCAACACACTATTTCTTGCTGCTTTCACAATCTCATTCAAATCGTGGTACAAATTAGACCAATCCGGTACATCTTTCATTGCTGTAATTAGATTGAGGTAAGATCGCAGTACATGTTCCAATTCTTTTCGAGAAGATGACGCACTCGATATTTGACGAAGATCTGCATTAGCCTCTGCTTGTTGCGCAAATAATATCTCAAAATCGGTATGTTTTGTTTTCAAATCATCAAAAGCTGATACAAGCGATAAGTTAATAATACGCAATGTATTATCTGGCTTTTCTAATTCTTCGATAAGCTTCTTCAATTGAGCTGTTTCGGCAGAATAACTCAATCTGTCTAAATCCAGTCCAAACATTTGGAAAACTTTGTACAAAGCTTCCGCATCTTGATAGTTCGCGACAGAAGTCAATTTACGATAACCATTCAAGAAAGCCTTCATGTTACTAAATGCAACATCTCTCTCTTTATCCGCTGTCGCCACCTCTTTTCCTTTTCCGCTATAGGTCAACTTTGTGTATACCGTGTCGTAGTTTTGATAACTCGCAATAAGCGACAGCAACAAAGGGTGGTTCTCTACAATGGTGTAATTTCCGGCTTGAGAAGAGTTGATAGTTCGCTGCGCTAATGTCGCCAGATTTTTTGTCGATAATTTTTGTAAATTAATTTTCATAACAGGTTAATTAAGTGTTTATAATTCATTTATTTTTAATGTTTTATAAATATAGTCAATATATTATTAATCAATATAACCTTACAGATATTACAAACAAACTTGTTTTAGATGAATGTAATCTTACATTTATTACAAACAGACTTGTTTTAGATGAATGTAACCTTACATTTATTACAAACAGACTTGTTTTAGATGAATGTAACCTTACATTTATTATAAACAGACTTGTTTTAGATGAATGTAACCTTACATTTATTATAAACAGACTTGTTTTAGATGAATGTAATCTTACGTTTATTACAAACAGACTTGTTTTAGACGAATGTAATTTTAGAAACAATTATATTTACAAGAAATTAGTTATATACAAGCTTTCCAAACATTACACTGAATGAACTCAACAGAAAATCTATTTTTTGAAATAAAAAGTCAAGGAAATTTTATAAGAATTTCGACAAAAAATCTAATAAACTATAACTCAGAAATTGATTATGATAATAATTGGATTAATTGTTATATTGAGGTTAAAGGAGGAGCATTTCAAGGTAAATATTCAGCTGAAATTCTAACAATAACTTTTGAAGATTTTAAACAAAAGCTCGCAATTTTATATAATAAATTAGATGGAAAAGTAATATTTTCTGATTTAGAAGAATATTGTAAAATTGATATTTCAGGAGATGGTTCTGGTAAATTAAGAGCAAGTATTGAGTGTAATGATAAATCGGGTATATATTCTGCGAATCTAACTTTTGATATTGATTTTGACCAAACTTTTCTTAAAGATATAATTAACCAACTCAATCAAATTACCAAAGCATTTCCAATAATTGGTGATTTTAATATATCTAATAAATACGATGTATTATAATAAAAAATAAGACTAAACAGTATTCTAATATGAAAATATTCAATTTTCTTTTCTTTATTTTAATTATTTTAACTTTAAACTCTTGCTTTTTAGCAATTACAGGAGCTCCACATTCTCACTCATATAAAGAAATTTCTGACAAAAATGATTTAAAATTAAATGTATTTTGTACGTACTTAATCAAACAGATTAAAATAGGAAATGTAAATCCAAATGATTCAATTTATATTCAATCATCGAGCTTAAAAAAATTAAATGAAAGAAAATTATTAAATCATAATGATTTATCCGATTCAATGAGATTTTACAATTTGAGAATTGGAGATATTAAATTCCATAGTAAAAAAAGAAAAGATACTATCAATATTATAAGAATAACTAGTAATGGAGATAAAACGGTTTACAAATTCCTTTTAGACTCAAGCGACAAAGAAAATTAGAAAAAAAATCCTTGTCAAGATTCAAAACTTTGACAAGGATTTTATTTTTCTAACCATTAACCGCTCTAAAAAAAGCGTCTAATTTCTTTTCGTCTAATTTTCCATCAGTTCTTACACCGCTACAAATATCTACGCCAAAAGGCTGAACAACATCAATCGCTTCACGAATATTATCAGGATGAAGACCGCCAGCCAAAAATAGAGGAATGTTAATTTCTTCTCTAATTTTTTTGCTAATCGCCCAATTGTGCGTGCGCCCTGTCCCTCCCAGTTCTTTTACTTGTAAGTTAGGATTTCCGCTATCTAATAAAATAGCATCTACAAACTGAGATTTCTCTACCGCTTCCGTTACCGAATTTTCATCAATCACATGAATCACTTGTACCAACTTTACCCAAGGTAATTCGTTTCTCAAAATTTGATATTCTTCGTTATTCAGCTCATCTACTAACTGAATTGTATTTGTATAAACTTTTTTATAATGGTGAATAATTGTTTCTGCTGTTGTTTCACTTGTTAATAAAAACGAAGCTAATGTTGGTGGAATAATTTTAGTAATATCTTTGATTAAATCATCACCAATTACTCCAGGTCCGCTTGGCATATTACCCACCAAACCCAATCCATTTGCTCCATATTTTATTGCTTGTTGTGCTTCTTCTTTGCTACTAATACAACAAATCTTAACTCTTGTTTTCATCATATTATTGATTTTACTTTTAAATATACCTATTATTCATTTTAATTAAAAATTCGTCAATTCGAGTGATTTTTAGAAACAGAGTGAATAAAAATTGTATCGAGAATAGAATTTTATCATTAAAAAACTATTCTCGATACAAAATTCTTACAGAATTCCACTCGAACAGACGTTTTTTTTTGATAAAATTATCAAAATGAACAACGAATTAAATATAAAAAAACACCTCAATTTCTTGAAGTGTTTTGTATGATCTAAGATTTAGAATTGATTTTAGAAATCTTCTTCCGAACCTTTTAATTTTTCTGCATTTTCTGCCATTTTCAATGCATCAATCATTTCTTGAATATCTCCATTCATAAAGTTATCCAAATTATAAATTGATTTGTTGATACGGTGATCTGTTACACGTCCTTGCGGATAGTTGTATGTACGAATTTTAGCAGAACGGTCACCAGTCGAAACTAATGATTTACGTTGAGCAGAACGTTCTGAATGTTTTTTCTCGAACTCGATTTCATACAATTTTGTACGTAATAATTGTAAGGCTTTTTCACGGTTCTTATGTTGAGAACGCGCTTCTTGACAAACAATTACAATTCCAGAAGGTTTGTGCGTTAATTGAACTTTCGTTTCAACTTTATTTACATTTTGTCCTCCCGCACCAGATGAACGAGCTGTTTGATACTCCAAATCTGCTGGATTAATCACTACATCAACCTCCTCTGCTTCTGGTAAAACCGCAACCGTAATCGCCGATGTATGCACACGTCCTTGCGATTCTGTTTCAGGAACACGTTGTACACGGTGAACACCTGATTCGTATTTCATTGTTCCGTACACTGCATTTCCTTCTACTTGCATTACCAACTCTTTGTATCCTTTTCCAGATGCTTCAGAAGTATTTAATACTTCGTGTTTCCATCCTTTTTCTTTGAAATACATCGAATACATACGGTAAATATCTTCTACGAAAATCGCTGCCTCATCTCCTCCTGTTCCAGAACGTAACTCGACAATGATGTTTTTCTCATCTTCTGGATCTTTTGGAATCAACATCATTTTGATTTCTTCCTCTAAAGGTGGAATCGCATTGATTGCTTCGTCTTTTTCTATTTTAGCTAACTCAACCATTTCAGCATCAGAACCATCTTGAATAATTTCGTCTGCTTCCTCAATTACATTGATTAAGTTTTCGTATTGTTTTTGCATTTCAACAAAGTCTTTCAAATCAGAATATTCTTTGTTTAATTTCGCATAACGAGTTTGATCTGTTACGATATCTGGTTGGATGATTAAATCTGCCACCTCATCGAAACGTTGTTTGATTGCTCTTAATTTATCTAATAGACCTAAATCTGCCATATACTTTTATTGGATTGCAAAGATACAATAACTCAAGGGATTCAGAAAATTTGAATAAAAAAAACCGATGATTTCTCATCGGTTTTGTAATTTATTGTTAAAAATATTATCTCGTAAATAATAATTCTCTGTATTTTGTTAAAACCCAGAATTCGTTATCGACCATTAATTCTAACTTATCAGCATGGTAACGAATTTCATCATAATATGGTTTTACTTTGTTACAATAAGCATGTGCTCTTTCTTCTAAAGATTCAACCACATTTGCTTCTTTACGTGCATCCATCATTAAGTGCAATTTTGCGTTTAATTCGTTTACATGCATCGAAATTTTCTTCAAAATAATTAATTGCTCGCCTGCATATTCTTCATAATCATCTCCAAAAATATCTTTGAATCCTTTAATGTTTTTGATCAATATGTTTTGATATTTGAAAGCTGTCGGAATAATATGATTTCTCACAATATCACCTAAAACACGACCTTCAATCTGAATTTTCTTGATGTAATCTTCTAATTCGATTTCGTAACGCGCTTCAACTTCTGTGTTGTTCATTACATTAAGTTCCGAGAATAAATCCAATGATTTTTGAGAAACTTTTGCTTTTAAAGCAGATGGAGTTGTTTTGTGATTTGACAATCCTCTACGAGCCGCTTCTTCTTCCCATTCTTTGCTGTATCCGTCACCTTCGAATAATATATTCTTTGTTTCTTTAATATATTCACGTAAAACATTGAAAATTGCTTCATCTTTTTTCAAACCTGTTTCAATCAACGCATCAACTTCTTTTTTGAAATCGATCAATTGTTTTGCTACAATTGCATTCAACGTTGTCATTGCATTTGCACAGTTTGCAGTCGATCCTACAGCACGGAACTCGAATTTATTTCCTGTAAAAGCAAATGGAGAAGTTCTGTTTCTATCTGTATTGTCTAATAAAACATCTGGAATTTTTCCAACAACGTTTAATTTTAAATCAGTTTTTTCTTCAGGAGATAATTTCCCTGTCGAAACACCTTCTAATTCTTCCAATACTTTTGTCAATTGTTGACCAATAAAGATCGAAATAATTGCTGGTGGCGCTTCATTCGCTCCTAAACGGTGGTCATTAGAAGCAGAAGCGATAGAAGCACGTAACAATTCCTCATAAATTGAAACTGCTTTGATGGTATTAATAAAGAACGTTAAAAACTGTAAATTGCTGTTTGGTGTTTTTCCTGGCGCTAATAAATTAACTCCAGTATCTGTTGCTAACGACCAGTTATTGTGTTTTCCAGATCCGTTAACTCCTTTGAATGGTTTTTCGTGGAATAATACTTTAAAATGATGACGCTCACCAACTTTTTGCATCACATCCATTAACAATGAGTTGTGGTCAACTGCTAAATTCGTTTCCTCGAAAATTGGCGCTAACTCAAATTGATTAGGTGCTACTTCGTTGTGACGAGTTTTTACAGGAATTCCCAACAACATACATTCGTTTTCTAAATCGCGCATATAATTTAAAACACGCGTAGGAATCGAACCAAAATAATGATCTTCTAATTGTTGACCTTTTGCAGAAACATGTCCTAACAACGTTCTACCAGTTTGTAAAATATCTGGACGAGAAGCCGCTAAAGCATCATCAATTAAAAAATATTCTTGTTCCCAACCTAAAGTCGGAGTTACTTTCTTCACATTTTTATCGAAGAACTTCGCTACTTCTGTAGCTGCTTCATCAATTGATAAAAGCGCTCTTAACAAAGGTGTTTTATTATCTAGAGCTTCTCCTGTGTACGAAACAAATACTGTCGGAATGCATAAAGTTGTTCCAAAAATAAATGCTGGTGAGGTTGGATCCCAAGCTGTATATCCACGTGCTTCGAATGTATTACGAATTCCTCCATTTGGAAAAGAAGATGCATCTGGCTCTTGTTGAACTAATAATGATCCACTAAATTTTTCTACAGGATCTGCTCCATCAAATGAAGTTTCGAAAAAAGCATCATGTTTTTCTGCTGTTGTTCCTGTTAATGGCTGAAACCAGTGTGTATAATGTGTTACACCTTTGCTCATCGCCCATTCTTTCATTCCTAAAGCAACAAAATCTGCCATTTTACGGTCGATTTTAGTACCATAATCCATTGCAGAACGAACGGCTTTATAAGCTTCTGAAGTTAAATGTTGACGCATTGCTTTGTCATTGAAAACATTGCTTCCAAAAATTTCTGATTTTTTCCCTAATTCAGGAACAGCTACCGGTTTGCGATTGCTTGCGGCTTTTAGTGCTTCAAAACGAAATGATGTCATAAGAAAATTACTTTGTGTTGTTTTATGATGCAAAAATAAATAAAAATTAAACATAAAATAAAAACACCCCTATTTTTTTAGGGGTTAAATTATAATTTCATTACAAATAAATTCAATACCCCTTTATTTTAGTTTAGATTTTCAAAACATCAGTGTAAAATTAATTTTTATTTAACATTCGAATAAACTTATTTAAACGAAAAAAGCAGTTTCAATTGCTTGAAACTGCTTTTAGACACTCATAATATAAAAAGTTTTTGGTCTATCTGAAACGGTCTACTGATTTTACAAGATCATCATCCTTCTTAATCAAACGATTGGCAATTGACAGAAGCACAATCGAAGCTAAAGGAACTAATGCCCAAATACCTTTCTCAGAATTTCCTTCTCCAGGTAATGTTAATAGACAATATACAAAAGAACCAATTAATAAAACATTCAAAATAATGTTTAACCATCCTAAGCTAATCTGTAACTTACGTTTTTTGAAAAACATAATGGTTAAAAATGAAATTAAAGCTGATGAGAAAAAGGCTAACGAAAAAATGTAATCTCCTTTCTCCGGATTTTGTAACCAATTTAATGGAATATCAAACAGCTTATCAAAATTCATGGCGAATATACTCGAAATTATTCCACTTAAGAATAAATATATACTTTGCTTTCTTTGAATCATTTCTTAAATTTCGAATACAAATGTAAAAAAACTTTTTGAGTTTTTATAATTATTCGTACTATTGCATTAATAAATCTCAAATTTATACGCTTTATAACAATTCTATTGTTATGATTCCCAATTACTTTATTGAATAAAAAAAATATAAACACATTAATACCTTCATTATAGGATTATGTTTGATATCGAAGAATTAAAATCATTCAAATTACCAGATTTACAACAAGTTGCAGAGCAACTGAAAATCGATGGGTATAAGAAATTAAAAAAAGGCGAATTGTTAGACGCAGTTTTAGGTTTTATCAACAGCCAACCAAAGGTTGAAGAAAAAGCTGAAACAAAACCTGCTAAAAAAGATAAAGCTGAAAATCTACCTACAGAAGATAAGAAACCGAAACGCAAACGAGTTCAAAATTCGGAAGGAGAAGTTCAACAAAAAGAGGCTGTTGCAGAAGAAGTAAAAACTGAAAAAGTTGAAAATACTTCTACCGAAACAGAAAAAAAGGAAGAAAATAATCCTCGCGTTAATAAATTTCAGGAACGAGCGAACAAAAGCCAAGATCTGAAAAAGAATAATCAAAATAATCAGAAGAAAAATAATCAATCTGATAATCGTAATCAAAACGATCAATCTCAACAAAATAATCACCACAATAATCAAAATCAAAAAAATAAATATCGCGCTGCGAATTATGAATTTGACGGAATTATTGAAACTGAAGGTGTTTTAGAGATTTTACCAGATAATAATTATGGTTTTTTACGTTCTTCTGATTTTAATTATTTGTCTTCGCCTGATGATGTGTATGTTTCTCAATCTCAAATTAGATTATTTGGATTAAAAACGGGAGATACAATTACAGGAGAGGTTCGTCCTCCAAAAGAAGGTGAAAAATATTTTCCTTTAATCAAAATTAAAGAAATCAACGGTCGTACGCCAGATTATGTACGTGATCGTATCGCTTTTGAGCATTTAACTCCACTTTTCCCTAACGAGAAATTCAATTTAAGTAATTCTAAATCTTTATCAAATCGCGTAATTGACTTATTTACACCAATAGGTAAAGGTCAACGTGGGATGATTGTGGCGCCACCAAAAACGGGTAAAACAACGTTATTGAAAGATATTGCGAATGGAATTGCGCAAAATCATCCAGAAGTTTATTTGATTGTTTTATTAATCGATGAGCGTCCGGAAGAGGTAACAGATATGAAACGTTCGGTAAACGGAGAGGTTATTGCATCTACGTTTGATGAGGAAGCAAATCGCCATGTAAAAGTTGCAAATATCGTTTTAGAGAAGGCAAAACGTATGGTAGAATGTGGACACGATGTTGTGATTCTTTTAGATTCTATTACGCGTTTGGCTCGTGCTTACAATACAGTTTCGCCAGCTTCTGGTAAAGTGTTATCGGGTGGTGTTGATGCAAATGCATTACACAAACCAAAACGTTTCTTTGGAGCTGCTCGTAACATCGAAAATGGAGGTTCTTTAACAATTATTGCAACTGCATTGATTGATACAGGTTCTAAAATGGATGAAGTTATTTTCGAAGAATTTAAAGGAACAGGTAATATGGAGTTACAATTGGATCGTAAGATTTCGAACAAACGTATTTTCCCTGCAATTGACTTAGTAAGTTCTTCTACGCGTAAAGACGATTTGTTATTAGACGACAAAACACAACAATTAATGTGGGTTCTTCGCAACCATTTATCGGATATGAATCCTGTAGAAGCGATGGAATTCTTACACGATCGTATCAAACATACACGCTCTAACGAAGAGTTTTTAATCTCAATGAATAAGTAATTTATTACAACTTATAATTTTAAAAACCATCTAAAGTTGTTTAGGTGGTTTTTTTTAAATCTATTTTATGAAAAAAATATATAACAAAAAAAGCTCAAGAAAATAAATTCTTGAGCTTTGTTGTACCTCAGGCGGGACTTGAACCCGCACGTCCTAATGGACACAGGATTTTAAGTCCTGCGTGTCTACCAATTCCACCACCAAGGCATCCACTTCTAAGAAAGAAGTTAGAGCGGGAAACGGGACTCGAACCCGCAACATTCAGCTTGGAAGGCTGACGCTCTACCAATTGAGCTATTCCCGCGATTGTGAGTGCAAATATAGAACAGCTTTTTTAATTACAAAACTTTTAGGAAACATTTTTTTCATAATTATTTTACATTAAAAGCTAAGTTTCTCATCATAATATTTTTAAGTACTAAAATAATTTTACTTTTTTTTGATTAAATTATTTTGAACATTAAAAATTCATCTTAAATAATTGCATTTTTCCAGATTTTAAGCAATCGTTCGTAAGAAAATTGAGCATTAGCTGGACTTGTACTTGGCAAAGAAATATACTCAATAGATGTTTTTTCATCAAAATATTTCCAAAATAATTGTTCTGATTTCTTTCCATTGAAAATTATTTTATCAATTGTAGGATATTCATTCAACAATTCATCAATCTGATTTGGCAAAACATTTTTCATATCCACATCCATGCTTCCCTTTCTGTCAGCAGAATGTGCAACATCCCAAAGCGCAAACTTATTCTGTAAAATAAGTTGTTTTCTTATTTCATAATCTTCTGAAAATTCTGTCTCAAAAATCTCAAACATCATTTTCCAAAATCGATTACGCGGATGTCCATAATATTGATTGACTTCTAACGATAAATCACCAGGTAAAGAGCCAAGAATTAATGTTTTTGGTAGTTCTGATATAATTGCAGCAAATGATTGTTTATGCATTTTGTTTTATTCTAAAAATATAATGTACAAAAAAAGTGCTACAGTTTGTAGCACTTTTTTTTCTATTTCTATCATTAGATAATTTGTTCAGAAACCTCCTCCCACTCTAACATTTTTTTGTCTAAATCATTTTTCAGATTCGAGTATTTATCTAATTCTTGTTGCGTTTGCGAACCTGCATGCAACTTATTTTCTAAATCGGCAATCTTCGTCTCTAAATCAGAAATCTCCGTTTCTATTCTTGACAATCTATTTTTAAGACGTTTTTGCTCTTTCTCTTCCTCAAAAGATAAAACTCTTTTCGCTTGTTCTATTTTAACCTCAATCGGTTTCTCTTCTTTTCGTGCAGCCAAACTATTTCCTTTCTCCACTTCACGGAAACTTCCCGCTTTTATTTGCGCCAAATAATCATCAATTCCAGAAAGATATTCTTTCACTTGACCATTACGGAAATCGAACACTTTATCTACTAAACCTTCTAAAAATTCACGGTCATGAGATACTAAAATCAAAGTTCCAGAATATTTTTGTAAAGCTTTTTTCAACAATTCTTTTGATACAATATCCAAGTGGTTCGTTGGCTCATCCATGATTAATACATTGAATGGACGTAACAATAATTTACACAACGCCAAACGATTTCGCTCACCTCCCGAAAGAACCGAAACTTTTTTCTCAACAGCATCACCACCAAACATAAATGCACCTAAATAATCGCGAACATGTTTACGTGTTTCTTCTGTTGCAGAATTTTCTGCTTCTTCTAAAACCGTTAATTTATCATTCAAAACATGTGCTTGATTTTGGGCAAAATATCCGATTTCTACATTATGTCCATGTTTTATTTTGCCTGAATGCTCTTGTTCGTTGATAATCGCACGCGATAAAGTCGTTTTTCCTTGACCATTTTGACCAACAAAAGCTACTTTTTCTCCTCGATTAACATAAAAAGAAACATGATCAAAAACTTGATGATCACCAAAAGCAACACCTACATCATCTAACTCGAAAATAATTTTACCTGGCTGAACAGCATCCACAAAACGGATATTCATTTTCGTTACATCATCATTTTCAATTTCGATGCGTTCTATTTTATCTAATTTTTTGATTAATGATTGCGCCATCGAAGCTTTATTAGCTTTTACACGGAATTTTGAAATTAAATCTTCCGTGTGCTTAATCATTTGCTCTTGATTCTTCTGTGCTTGCTCTAATTTTTCGCGACGATCTTCACGCAATTCTAAATAACGCGTATAATTCGCTTTAAAATCAGAAATGTGGCGATTTGCAATTTCGATTGTACGATTAGTTACGTTATCCAAAAATTGACGGTCGTGCGAAACCAACACAACAGCTCCAGGATAATCTTTCAAGAAATCTTCTAACCAAACAATCGAATCGATATCCAAATGGTTGGTAGGCTCATCTAAAAGCATTACATCATGTTTTTGCAACAATAGTTTTGCCAATTCAATTCGCATTCTCCAACCTCCAGAAAATTCTTCTGTTGGGCGATGAAAATCTGAATTTTTGAATCCTAAACCAATTAAAATTTGTTCGATTTCAGCATCTTTTGTGTAACCACCTAAAAGTCCGAAACGTTCTATTAAATGAGAAATATCTTCAATTAATTTTCCATATTCGTCCGATTCGTAATCTGTTCTTTCAGCTAATTCTTTGTTTACAAAATCAATACGTTCTTGAATTTCAACCAATTGCTCAAAAGCAGAATCCGCTTCTTGCCAAACCGTTCTTCCTTGTACAAAATCAATATCTTGCGATAAATATCCGATTGTAACGTCGCCTTCGTAAACAACTTCACCTTCTGAAGATTGCTGACTTTTGGCTAAAATTTTAAGCAAAGTAGATTTTCCTGCTCCATTTTTCCCTACCAAACCAACACGGTTTCCTTTGTTGATGCGGAACGAAACGTTTTCGAATAAATATCTACCCGCAAAATAAACTCCTAAATTTTGTACTAATAACATTTTGCAAAAATACAATGTTTTTTGTTAGATGAAAACTTATCTCAAAACTATAAGTAGTATATTGTGAAAGTGTTTTAAAAATAACAATCACCTTTCAATTAATGATTATGAGTAAAATTATTATTGTTCCTATTAATAAAGAAGCTGAATTAAAATTAGATTATGATACAGCTTCTCCAAACGAATTAATCGAAATTAGGTTAAATGAATCAGAATTTAATATTTTATGGAAGAAAGGTGTTTTTGATTTAATTAATCAAACTTGTAATTCAATAATTGACGATTATGAAGACGAAAAAATTAATAATTTAGTTTTAATTGAAAACACTTATAATCAATTGAAGAAAACATATCCTGAATGTGAAAATATTATTAATATATTTCATAAAGCATTAGAACTTAAAACAAGTATTCATTTCTATTTTTAACAATATTTAAAATCACTTATGAAGATAATATTTGATGGCTGGAATGAAGGATTTCAAAAAGTCACTTTAACACATCTACAAATTGACTTACTAAAAATATCATTAAAAGTTGCTAAAAGTAATGTTGACAAATTATTAGATGGACATTCAATAACAATTGATGTTAACGATGAACAATTAGCTTTAACTTTTATAAAAGAAGCTAAAAATATTAATGCTAATTGTAGAATTTTGCATTGATTTTTTTTAAGGTTTTAAACGATAACTCAAAAAATACAATACAAAACTGATTAAAATCGAAAAAGTTGCTGGCACAAAATAAGCCAATGCGAGATTTTTGGTTGCAATAAAATTAATTGGAAGGTTCATTAATCTGAATTGAAAAACTAAAAAACACAATACTACTATAATTACAGACATTTTCCAATCGTAATTGCGTTTATGATTAATTACTGAACATAAAATATACGCCAAAACAATACCTACAAAACTCAAAATTGTTTTCATTGTAGCTAAATGTTTCAGTTTTTCGCTGATTCCGAATTCGTCACTTTTTCTAACCAAAAAGGCAAAATTATCTTTTCCCATTGAATGAATTAATTCAATCAAATCTAATTCAGCCAAGACGTAAAATTGTTGAATTCCTAAAAATAACAAAACGCTTGCTACAAGTTGAATTGCAAATATTTTTATGTCAAATTTTTTCATTCAAAATAGGTTTAAAATCGATCATAGAAACGTGCAATGTTCGCTTCTTTGTCAATTAGTTGATTATTTTCTAAAAAATCGTACAAATCATCCACCATCACAGGCGCTAACATTGTCCCACGCGTTCCCATTCCATTTAGACAAATCAATTGTTGATGCGTTGGATGCGCTCCTATAATTGGACGACGATCCACAACCGTTGGACGAATTGACGCATGTTGTTCCACAACTTCAAAATCATCTTTAAAAAAATTCTGAACACCTTCAACCAAATATTGTTTTGCATCCTCAGTATTTTCATAATTCACATGATCACGATCGTAAGTTGCGCCTACAAAATATTGATTATTTTCTAAAGGCATCAAAAATTCTTTTCCTTTCACAACTGCTTCAGGTAAATTAGCTTCTGTTTTAATTCTCAACACTTCGCCTTTTACACCAATTATAGGTAAATTTTTGAAATAAGGATTGTTCAAAATATTATAACCTTCGGCAAAAATTATTTTAGTTGCTTCGATTTTTTTATAGCTCGTTTGATTATCCTCTAATTTTAATTCATTAAAATCAAAAGTTTCATCAAGAAACAAATCATTTTTGACTAAATAATTTTTAAAATCAGCCAAAAGATTTGTCAAATCAACACGGCCTGTATGCAAAACTTCGCCAGAACCTATCGGAGAATTTATTGAAGAAAAATCATTCAATTGTTCTGTATCAGTTGCTAAATAATCAATCAAATCTGGATGAGTTGTCGCTTTTTTCAACCACGTTTTTTTCTCTTGTTCGTCATTAAAAATTCTATAAACTGGAAAATTGTAGATATATTTTTTGTTTAATAATTGTTCGAAATCACCAAAAACTTCGCGCA
The DNA here is from genome assembly GCF_002333005.1 of Empedobacter sp. UBA2044. Classification (NCBI taxonomy): domain Bacteria; kingdom Pseudomonadati; phylum Bacteroidota; class Flavobacteriia; order Flavobacteriales; family Weeksellaceae; genus Empedobacter; species Empedobacter sp. UBA2044. Next base: position 58,284 of record NZ_DDBA01000059.1, on the reverse strand, counting down.
ATCTTTCAATTTGTTTTGTCGCATTCCAAACAATTGAAATACGTTTTAGCACAACAGGATTAAAAATTCCAGCAGCAATCGCCGATGCTTTGTGAAAATGATTATCAATCACCACAAAAGATTTCTTTTCCTGCAACAATTTCATCGCCATACAACTCCCTGCAACACCTTGACCAACGATGATATATTCTACTTTTTTCAATTTCTAAAATTTGCTTACAAAGGTATCTATTTTAGATTTTAAGGATTAACTAAATTCTGAAAAAAAACATTGTAGAAAAATTAAACTATTTTTTCTCCTTCAAAAGTATTTAGAGCATTAATATAGATATTCTCTACAAAGTCTCTTAAGGTGATTCTTTTTTCGCTTTCGTCTAATTTAGTTGTTGATTTTTTAATAGAATTAGAAAGAGTTTTTGCTTGTCCAAAACTATTAATTGAAACAAATAGTGTTGTAGTAAAATAATACTTTTCATCATTATGTTTTTAATCGACCTAATTTAAATAAAAAAAACTCCAATCAAATGATTGGAGTTTTTTTATTGTATTCTGATTAGTAATTCCACATATCAGCTTCTGACTGAATAATAGAATTTCTAATTTTATGATGTTCTTCTAATTGACCTTTCGCATCATTTGGAATGTAATCATCAATCATTTTCGTTCCATACATTGTTTGAGCTTTATAAATAACAGAACTAAATCTGCGTGCATTTAACATCTCATCGTATGTAATTGCCGAATTTGAATTACTTGGATTAAATACTGTTGCATTCACCAAAACATTACGAGCATCAGGATACCAAATCCAAAATAAATCTACGTAAGCTCCGTCAGCAAATTCTGTTCCTAACGATTGCGCATCAGGCCCCATAATTGCTAAACCTAACAAACGATATTTTAATTCTCCTAAACGACGGTCGATATACCAAAGACCTTTCGTTTTTACCATTTTGATATCGTCAGATTTAATTTTATAATTAAAAATAGCAGCTTCGTCAGGAGTTTCTCCAGCAGCTTTCATATCGTAGTAATACTGCTGTGTATCTTTCTTCTCATTACGAGCCATAATTTGCTCATAACTCATTTTAGTTTGAAAGTACTCATCATCGTAAACTTCTCTAATCTTTTTGCTACGAACTCCGTCAACCAATACATCGTATAATGATTTAGAATTTTGCACTAACTCATCACCAGATCTATAATAAGGTTGATTTAGACGCTCATTCAAATCAATTACTTCCCATACAACTTTCGACCATAAAACATCTTTATCTTCGATAAAACCATATTTCATAGGATCTTGAGCCGTACTTACTGTATCTCCAGCTTCATCAACTCTTGTTTTATTTTCGCGGTCTTTTCTTAACTGTTCTGGCGAAACAGCGTTAAGAACATTTTGCGCCATTGTAAGAGTTGAGAAAAAACTCATTAAACCAAACAAAAGATACTTCATATTTTAAATTTTTACTTTTTAAATTATTGTACTTGAATTGCGATAGATGATGCTTCTCCAGTTGCTCCTGAATTTGTACGATATTTAATATCGAAAACACCAATAATATCACCTTTTTTCGCTTTCGAAATAACTCCAGCTGCTCCTGACATTTTATTTCCAGAAACACGAGCCGTTGCCTGACCAGGAACTTTAACATTGAAAGATGTTACTTCACCTGAAATTGGGAATAAGAAATCTGGCCAATCTACACGAATTGTTTGCGCTGCAATTCCATTATCTGGAATAGCTGGACTTGTATTTCCTAAAATAACACCACGTGCTGGTGGAACTGGTTTGATACGGAATGTTTCACGAACTGATAATGTTTTACCAGAACTTGCTCTTGCAGATGCCGTAAACACCACTTCGTTTCCTCCTCCAGGCGTATAATTCCATTTGTTAGCTCCCGCTCCAGAAGGACTTCCAGAAGAAGCACTTAAACTAACAGGTCCGTTTGCACCGTTAATTGTTGCTGAAATTGGATTAGATACTCCACGATAAACTACACGTAAATTATCTGCAACAATAGAACCTCCTGTTGGATCTTTTTCAATAATCTCAGCAGCTTTTTTATCTAATGTTTGTGCAACAACTTGATAAGTTGAAGGTGCTATGGCTACCGTTTTCGTTTTTCCATTCGATACGTATGTAATGTTACCTGTTAATTGATGCATACCAACTGCAGATGTATTCAGCTTAATAGATGCTTTACCATCAACAACAGTAGCAGAACCAACACTTGTAGAAACAGAACCTTTGATTGAATTATCGTAAGCTCCTAAAACTACATTAAGAACAGCTTCATCTCCGACTTTAACAACACCTGGAGATAAGAATAAACCTTGGAAAGCATCCAATTCGATTTTTTCTTCTAATTTACCAGATAATAATGCTCTCACTAAGTTACCTTCTTCTGTACGAGCATCCATTTGCATTTTCGATAAATTCGTTAAAGAAGCAACCATTGGTTGATCATAGAATTTTTCTTGCATCCAACTTTGTTTCTTCGATTTTGGAGTTGTTCCAAAAAATTCGTTGATACGAGCTTCCGCATTTTTAGCATCAGGACTTTGTTTTGCAAAAGTCATTAAGAAATTTCTGAAACCATCAATTTTGTTTGTAAACTCTTGTGCTTTCTCATTTCCTTTGTCACCTCCTTTTCCTTTAAAGAATAAAGATACAACAGGCTCTGTATTAGACAATGCATTGTAATCTGTATCTTCTGATCCAGAAATAAAATCAGCACCAGCTAATTCTTTTTTCAATCCATCGATATAAGCAACAAAATCATTTGTTTGCTTTTTAACTTCTGCAGCCTCAGCTTGAGTTTTTGCATAAGTTGGATCATCCTTCGCTTTTAGATCAATTTGACCATAGAAGGTATCGTTATTTGTTTTCGTTAAAGTCGTTGTTGACTCTAAAGAAGTATTTATCGTTTCGAAAGATCTCAACACCTCACGATCCACGTTCAAAGCCATCATTGCAATGAACACGAGATACATCAGGTTAATCATCTTCTGACGTCCGGTTAGTCTACCACCTCCTGCCATAATAATTTATAGAATTAATGAATAATTAGTTTAATTTATCGGAGCAATGTATTAGTTGTTTTTCATTGCAGAAAGCATACCTCCGTATACTTTGTTTAATGCATTAATGTTAGCAGAAAGCTCTTGCATTTCTTTCAAGAATTGCTCTGAACTACCTGAAGATTTTTGCATTTCTTCGATAAATTGTTTATTTAATTCTACTTGTTTTTGGCTATTTACAATTTGCTCAGCATATACAGCATTTAATTGGCTGATGTTAGTTGATGCTTTTGCAATTTCGTTGCTATATTGTTCTGTTGAAGCGACAGCTGATGTTGTTGTGTTTAATTCGTTAACAGCTGAACCAAATTTATCTAAAGAACCACGTAATCTTTCGAAAACTTCTTTATCTAATTTTGCATCTGCTAATACTTTGTCTAACTCAGCAGTTAAATTATTTCCTGCAGTTGCAACAGCAGCAGTTTTTCTTTGTACTGGTTCTCCATTTAATAATTCTGGATAAGCTTTTTCCCATTCATAGCTTCCTTGAGGTTTATCGAAAAATGCTGAATAAAAGAAGACGAATGCTTCAGCTACTAATCCGATTGTTAAGATTAAATTGGCTGATATTGGTCCTAAATTCGTGTGCGTAATTTTACATAATGCCCCGATAATTACTACTGCGGCAAAGAAATTATACAAAAAATTTGTAAGACGTTCTTGTTTTGAAGCTTGTACTGCCATAAGAGTGCTTTTTATTAAATTGTTTTATTAATTAGGTTATTTGGTTTTTCTAAAATTTACTTTTGATCCTTCTGGGAAAGATTGAACTGTACGGAATCCGATGAAACTTCTTGCAGAATCTTTGTGTTCCCAATCTCTTGCTGAAGTCATTAATAAATATCCAACATCTTTCCAAGATCCTCCTCTTACACTTCTATTTACTTCTCCAGACATTGTAATTGACGGATTAAGTGATGAAGACATTGTATAAGATGATCTGTTATACGGAGAACTTGTCCATTCAGCTACGTTACCAGCCATGTCATAAAGACCATATCCATTCGCACGGAATGTTTTTATAGGAGCCGTATACATGTAACCAGTTTTCTTGCCATCGTTGATTTCTAAATAATCTCCACGTTTTGGTTTGAAGTTCGCTAGATAACAACCTCTATCATCTGTTAAATAAGGACCTCCCCAAGGATAAGGTGCATTTTCTAAACCACCTTTCGCTGCGTATTCCCACTCAATTTCTGTTGGTAAACGGTAACTAATAACTTTTACTTGACTTCCTCTTTTCTTTTTATTATTCAATGCTGTGTTATGATATCTTGTGCGGAAATCACAAAAAGCTGTTGCTTGATTCCAGTTAACACCTACAACAGGATAATTTGCATAAGCTTTATGCCAAAAATAGTCTTGGTGCATTGGATCATTGTACGAATAGTTGAAATCTCTTACCCAAACTGTTGTATCAGGATAAATGTTTAAACTAAATTCTTTACGAAAATCTACACGGAAAGTACCACGTTTTTTTGCTGCAGCAGTTTGATCAACTGTCACATAAGAATAGTTTAATTTACGCGTATCAATACGTCTTTCTCCATTCATACGCTCTTCTGGAGGATAATATAATCCTTCCATAACCTCAGCATAATCTACATCTGGATATTTGTATTTATCCCACTCCAAACGCTGTTTCCAATTTAATTTCTTACCATCTAAAGATTGACCATCACGACCTGTATTACTGTTTTTAATATATTCATCATATGGCGTCCCTTGTCCATTTTGTGAACCAGAAATATATGCATAATCACCAATACCTCCTGCTCCATTATTTGGATTCATAGGGTCAAAACCTAAAGTTTCTGCCTTGTTTGCCAAAGCAGTACGAGCGATAGAATCTTTTACATAATTTACAAAATACTGATACTCAGAGTTTGTAATCTCTGTATCATCCATAAAGAAACCTGTAACAGTAACCGTTTTTACTGGAGCATCATTTGTTTTTGTAAAATCGTAATCGGTTTGTCCTAAAACAAACGATCCACTCGGAATCGGAACCATTCCTTTTGGACGAACTGGCGTCCAAGCCGAAGATGTTTTCGAAACTATTTGTCCATCATTTCTATCACTACTCCCTCTGTTCTTCAACATTTTACATGATGATAAAGAAAGAGATAGCAACAATGCACTTACCAAAATTCTATTCATTCTGTTATAGATTTATTTTTATACAGGTTTTATACTTTTAGTTCTCAATTAATAAGGCTACAAATTAAGGCAATTTATTAATTGATTTTTAAAATTGTTCTTTATTTTTTAATAAAATTTTTTGAAATATTTCCACCACCTATTCGGTATTTCTCCATTCAAGGCTTGCTCATAATCTTTTTCTGAACACGGAATAATTTCAAATTTTCGCTCTCCATCAACAGTGTTATCAACTTCTATCCACAATTGATTGGTTAATACATTTCGGTAAAAAATATAATTGTATCCTTCTGTAGGAACAAAAATTTTTTCAAAATATTGTGTATCGTCAAAACTTTTTATCTCTGGACGGTGATTTTTTCCATCAATAAAATACCAAATCATCTGCGAAATTAATAGATGATCTAATTTTTTATAATTCTCGATATAATCACAAACGTAAAGTGAAGTCAATTTATTGCTGAAACCTAAATATCTTGTTAACGCACAAATTTCTCGTGAAGTAAATCCATTTGGCGTCATATTTTTTGAAGAAGAGAAATCCGAACCTTGTAAACTCGATAAATTAAGCAAAGCCGCATTTGCATCTCTCGAATAAGGTTCTATTTCTTTTACATTTTCAGAAATCACACCCAAACGAACAGCATCAAAATTTAACTGATCTAACAAATCTAATTTTTCTTGAGCAACAAAATACGTTTGAAAACCGATATTCGTATAATCCAATAAATTGAAAGGCTCATTCGAAATAATTTTTGTTAAATAATTATTTTCTGTTGTTTGTGCTTCATCTTTTCCTAATCGTAATTTATGATCGATTGTTAAGTAATAAACTTTATCAACAATTTCGTCATAAGCACGATATTGTTGATAACCTAAACTTGGGTTTCCACCCAAAATAACAACAACATATCCATCACGAATTAATCCGTTGGTAACTTCTCTAAAAACTTTTTCGGTTTCGGCTTTATCATCATAATAAACAACATCGCCAAAATCGTACAAATCTATCGACCAATTTCCCATTTGCAATTCGTACAATTGTGTACGAACAAGGCTAAAATCTACATCTTCGATCAAATCTTTTTGTTTCGAACGAGATTCTGTCACACCAATAATCGCAATTTTATCGTTCGATTTTTCATCGCTTTCGATAACATCTTCGCGAAATTTTATAGCTTGTCCTAACGCAAAAGAATTACAAGATTTAGCAAAATCTTGTAATTCTTCAGAAACGGGTTTTAAAAAGTCGTTGTACATTATTACTTTTTAGTCGTTGTTTTTTTAGTTGTCGTTTTCTTCGCAGTTGTCTTTTTTGCAGGCGCTTTTTTAGTCACTGCTTTCTTTTTAGGTTTCGCAGCTTCTATTAATTTTTCAACCTCAGCCAAAGTCAACGCTTCTGGATTCGTCTCTTTCGATAACTCAACTTTTATTTTTCCTTGAATCAAATTATAACGTCCCCAACGCGCTTTCTCTAATCGAATTTCCTGTTCTGACCATTCGCGAACAACACGTTCAGATTCTTTACGTTTTTTATCTTCAATCAATTCGATAATATCAGCTTGAGATAAATGATCGAAATCGTATTTTTTCGGAACATTAATAAACCATTCATTCCATTTGATAAATGGTCCAAAACGTCCTTTTCCTTTTGTTACATCATACCCTTCGTATTGTGCAATCGGTGCATCAGCTTTTAATTTTTCTTCGATTAATTCTACTGCACGATCAAATGATAAATCCATTGGATCTTCCTCTTTCGGAATCGAAATATATTTATCATCAAATTTCACATAAGGTCCAAAACGTCCAATATTCACTTCTACTTCGTGCGCTTTATACTCACCTAAAGTTTTTGGTAATTCGAACAATTTCATTGCCTCTTCTAAGGTAATATTATGAATAGATTGATGTTTTTGAAGACTTGCAAAGCGAGGTTTTTCTTCATCTTCTGCTTCACCAATCTGAATCATTGGCCCAAAACGTCCAATACGTGCATGCACTTTTTTACCCGATACAGGATCAATTCCTAATTCGCGTTCTCCAGTTGCACGATCAGCATTTTCTTGAACATCTTCTACAACATGATGAAATTTCGTATAAAATTCATCAATCATTTTTGTCCAATTCAATTTACCTTCCGCAATATCATCAAAACTATTTTCGACACGCGCTGTAAAATCGTAATCCATCACATTCGTAAAATAATCAACCAAGAAATCATTTACCACAATTCCGATATCAGTTGGCATTAATTTGCGACGATCAGCTCCAAAAATTTCTTTTTGTTGAACTTTTTTGATTTGATTATCGATTAGCGTTAAGGTATTATATTTTCGTTCTTGACCATCCAATTCCCCAACTTCCACATAGCCTCTATTCTGGATTGTAGAAATCGTTGGCGCATAAGTTGATGGACGACCAATTCCTAATTCTTCTAATTTTTTTACCAAAGATGCTTCTGTATAACGAGCCGAAGGACGAGAAAAACGTTCAGTACCGTTTATTTCATCTGCTTTCAATTGCTCATTTACTTTTACACTTGGTAATAATACTTTATCATCATCAGCATCTTCGTCGTCAAACGATTCTTGATATACTTTTAAGAAACCATCAAACACAATTACTTCTCCTTTCGCTTGGAAAATAAAGTTGTTTTTGTTGTTATCAATATCAATAATAGTTCGTTCCAATTCTGCATTTGCCATTTGAGAAGCAACTGTACGTTTCCAAATTAATTCGTACAATTTTCGCATAGAATCGTCTGCATTTATTGAATGATTTTCGAAATGCGTTGGACGAATCGCTTCGTGCGCTTCTTGTGCAGATGAATTTTTGTTTTTATATTTTCTTATCTCAACATATTTGTTTCCGTAAGCAGATTCTATCTCAGCTTTTACTGCTGTTAATGCATCATCAGACAAATTCACACTATCTGTTCTCATATATGTGATATGTCCAGATTCGTATAATTGTTGTGCGACACGCATCGTTCTTGAAACTGAAAAACCTAATTTACGAGATGCTTCTTGTTGCAAAGTTGATGTTGTAAATGGTGCTGAAGGTGTACGCTTTGCTGGTTTCTTTTGTAAATCATTTACTTTAAAATCTGCTCCAACACATGTTTCTAAGAAATCTTCGGCTTCTTTTAACGTAGAAAATTCTTTTGTTAAAACTGCTTTTAATGTTCTTCCCTCATTTGTTTCGAAAATTGCTATGAATTTATATGACGAAACTGGAACAAAATTTTGAATTTCTTTTTCACGTTCAACAATTAATCGAACAGAAACTGATTGAACACGACCTGCAGATAAGCCTGGTTTGATTTTTTTCCATAAAATTGGCGACATTTCGAAACCAACTAATCTGTCCAAAACACGACGAGCTTGTTGTGCATCAACCAAATTCTCATCAATTTGACGTGGATTTTCTACCGCACGTTGAATCGCTTTTTTTGTAATTTCATTAAAAACAATACGTTTTGTATCTTTCTTTTCTAATCCAAGAACGTGATACAAATGCCAAGAAATTGCTTCTCCTTCGCGGTCCTCATCGGATGCTAACCAAATTGTTTGGGCTTTCGAAGACAATTTTTTCAGTTTACTTACAACCTCCTTTTTATCAGGTGTTACTTCGTATATTGGCTTATAATGATTCTCGATTTCGATTCCCATTCCTTTCTTTGGTAAATCGACCACGTGACCAAAACTTGATTCCACGATAAAATCATCACCTAAAAAACCTTGAATGGTTTTAGCTTTTGCTGGGGACTCAACAATAACGAGATTTTTAGACATATTGTTTTCTTAAAAAATTTCTGCAAAATTAATAACAAAAAAATGAAGCAGCCAAAAATGATTTTCAACTGCTTCATAATTTTGTCTATTTCATGTAAGGATTATCCTTGTAAATATCTGTTCCTATTTGGTCTATTTCTGATTGTTCATTGTCTTCTGTTCCTATAACTGTTTCATATAAAACATATGTAGCAATATAAATTAGAGGCATTGCTACTAATAATCCAACTCCACAAGCAAGTACGCCTAAAATTGCAACTCCAAAACAAGCCAAACAAAAAACAAATGCTGATCCGAAGTTTTTAAATAAAATACTTACACTTGATTTTATAGCTTCCGTTGTAGTAAAACTTGTAAACAATACAAAAGGAATTGCTAGTATTGATGTAACATAGAAAATAAATCCAGGTACAATACATAATAAAATACCTATGAATCCTAAAAATTGAACAGCTAAATATGTTGTAAAAATCACACCAAATTTTCCATCTTTATAATGAACAAACAAATCTGAAAAATCAGGATTTTGATGTTTATTAAATTTTTTAGCCATTGTCAAAATACTTACTGTAATCGGTGCTAAAGCTGCTGCAACTACAATACTAACAATATTACTCACCCACGCTAAAGGAGATGATGCTTCTGCAAACACTTCATTTAAATCAGATGGATCATTAATAACCATAGTTGGTGCTGAAATGATTAATCCTAAGAAGAAATTAATCATGAAACTAATTGCGAATGTTATTACAATTGCAAGAATTGCATATAAAGCGATTCCTGAAAAAATTTCCCATGATTTTGAAAAAATATCGCCAACGTTTATATTTACTCCTCGTTGTTTAATTTCTTCTATTCTTTGTCTAATTCTATCATCCATAGTTTTATATTTTTTTAGATTTCCTCAAATCTACAAAATGTTAATAAAATGCAAAAGAAAATTTTACTGCCAATATGTCACATAGATTTATTATTTTTGCACGATAAAATATCCATTTTAGAATGCATACAGAAGAAAAACATATAGATGAAGCAAGACAAGGAGAGGCTTTGATGACTGCTCCTACTCGTAATGCAACAAAGAAATTATTCTTAGAAAGTTACGGATGTCAAATGAATTTCTCGGATAGTGAAATTGTTGCATCTATTCTAAATAACGAAGGTTATCAAACCACTCAAAAAGTTGACGAAGCAGATTTAATTCTTTTAAACACTTGTTCTATTCGTGAAAAAGCGGAACAAACAGTTCGTAAACGTTTAGGAACTTTAAACGCAATCAAAAAACAAAATCCAAGTCTTAAAATTGGAGTTTTAGGTTGTATGGCGGAACGTTTGAAACATAAATTCTTAGAAGAAGAACATTTAGTAGATATCGTTGTAGGACCAGATGCTTACCGCGATTTACCAAACTTAATCAACGATGTAGAAGATGGTCGTGATGCGGTAAACGTACAATTATCAAAAGAAGAAACATATGCCGAAATTTCTCCTGTTCGTTTAGGTGGAAATGGCGTTACAGCCTTTGTTACGATTACTCGTGGCTGTGATAACATGTGTACATTCTGTGTTGTTCCTTTTACGCGTGGTCGTGAGCGTTCTCGTGATCCTCACTCAATCTTGAATGAATGTAAAGAATTAGCAGAATCTGGTTACAAAGAAATTACACTTTTAGGTCAAAATGTCGATTCATATTTATGGTATGGTGGAGGACCAAAAAAAGATTTCAAAAATGCAACTGATATTCAGAAAGCGACTGCTGTAGATTTTGCTCAATTATTAGACATGGTTGCTACGCAGTTTCCTAACATTCGTTTACGTTTTTCAACTTCTAATCCACAAGATATGGAAGAAGGCGTATTGCAAATGATGGCGAAACACAAAAATATTTGTAAATACATTCACTTACCTGTTCAATCGGGTTCTACTACTGTCTTAGCACGTATGAATCGTCAACATACTCGTGAAGAATATTTCGAATTGATTGATAAAATTCGACGTATCGTTCCAGATTGTGCTTTATCTCACGATATGATTGCAGGTTTCTGTGGCGAAACAGAAGAAGAACATCAAGATACATTATCGTTAATGGAATATGTGAAATATGATTTCGGTTATATGTTCGCTTATTCTGAGCGTCCAGGAACGCCAGCGCACAAAAAAATGCCTGATGATGTTTTACCAGAAGATAAAAAACGTCGTTTACAAGAAATCATCGAAATGCAACAAAAACACTCTGCAGAGCGTATGAATAGTTATGTTGGAAAAACTCATGAAGTTTTGATTGAAGGAAACTCTAAACGTGACGAAAATTTCTGGTACGGACGTAATACACAAAACGCGGTTTTAGTTTTCCCTAAAGTAGAAGGAACTAAAATAGGAGATTTTGTAAACGTAAAAGCAAATAGCTGTACAACGGCTACTTTGATTGGTGAAATGATAGAAGGATAAACAATCAATCCGTCAATTGTATACTAAAAATAAAATTCGTCAATTCGAGTGATTTTTATAAATGAAATGATTAAAAATTGTATCGAGAATAGAATTTTAATAGTTTAAAACCTTTTTCTCGATACAAAATTCTAAAGAATTTTACTCGAAATGACGGTTTTAATAAGACAATAATTGAAATTTGATAGATCATTTTTCAAAAACCTAAAAAATAAAAAAATGGATTCTTTACAAACTATCAAACAACGTTTTGGAATCATTGGAAATAATATAGCCTTGAATCGTGCTTTAGAAAAGGCGATTCAGGTTGCACCTACAGACATTTCTGTTCTTGTTATCGGAGAAAGTGGTGTAGGTAAAGAATTTATTCCGAAAATTATTCACAATCAATCTGCACGCAAACACAACAATTATATTGCAGTGAACTGTGGTGCGATTCCAGAAGGAACAATCGATTCTGAATTATTTGGACACGAAAAAGGTGCTTTTACAGGCGCTACACAAACACGTAAAGGTTATTTTGAAGTAGCAGATGGTGGAACTATTTTCTTAGATGAAGTTGGTGAATTGCCTTTAGCTACACAAGTGCGTTTATTGCGTATTTTAGAGTCGGGTGAATTTATGAAAGTTGGTTCTTCGGAACTTCAAAAAACAAATGTTCGTGTTGTTGCTGCAACGAATGTAAAATTGAAAGAAGCTGTTGAAAAAGGTAAATTTCGTGAAGATTTATATTATCGATTAAATACAGTTCAAATTGATATTCCTGCTTTGCGCGAGCGTAAGGAAGATATTAATTTATTGTTCCGAAAATTTGCTTCAGATTTTGCAAATAAATACAGAATGCCGCATATTGAGCTTTCTCCAGAAGCCCAAAATTATATTGCGAATTATCCTTGGCCGGGAAATGTGCGTCAATTAAGAAATTTTGCTGAACAAGTTTCTGTTGTGGAAAAAGACCGTGTGATTTCGTTAGAAAAAATCATGGAATTATTACCCAATAATTCAACAATGTTGACGGTAACAAATAAATCGAAAGATGGAAGTTCTTCTGATTTTATGGAACGTGAATTATTGTTCAAAGTTTTATTGGACATGAAAAAAGATTTGAACGATTTACGTGCTTTAACATTAGATTTAATCAAACACAAAGATGTTGAAGATTTTAATGGCAATACACAAGAATTGATTCAGCGCGTTTATCAAGATCAAAACGAACCAGAAGAAGATTTTGTGCCAAGTCAATATAATTTGGTTCCAACGAAATCTGCTCCAATTACACCAAATTATCAACAATCGCAATACGATTATTCGAACGATGTATATGATGTAAGTCCAATCGAAGAACCAGAATCTCTTTCGTTGCAAGATAATGAAAAGGAAATGATAAAATTGGCGTTGGAAAAACACAAAGGAAAACGTAAAATGGCGGCTGACGAATTGGGAATTTCTGAGCGAACATTGTACCGAAAAATCAAACAATATCATTTGTAATATGAACAAAATAAAACTATTCGTCCTTAGTATTTTTGCTATTTTTAGTTTAACAGGATGTATAAAATATTCACTTTCGGGAGCAGCAATTCAACCAGATTGGAACACAATTTATGTGGCAACTTTTCCGAATTACGCACCTCAACAAAATCCTACTTTGAGTCAAGATTTAACGATTGCGATTCAAGATATTTTTAGAAGTAGAACGAAGTTAAAGTTAAATTCGAATGAAAATTCTGACTTAATTATCGAAGGTGAAATTACGGGATACGATGTTGTTCCAGAAGCAATTCAATCAAATGATATTGCGGCAAAAAACCGTTTGACGATTTATGTAAAAGTTCGATACATCAACAATAAAGACGAATCAAAAAGTTATGACAGAACATTTTCTGCTTTCCAATTATATGACGGAAATGCAATGTTAAGCGCTGTAGAATCGTCAATTGTTCCTTTAATTATTGATGATATTCGCGACCAAGTTTTTGCGTCTATTGCGATGGATTGGTAAAAAAATAACCTTATATTTGAGCAATGACCAGAATTGAATATTTAGTAGCACATCCGTACGAAGTTGAGAAATCGGACATTCCACTTCTTAAAAAAGAGGTAGAAAAATATCCGTATTTCTACACATTGCGCGCTTTATTACTTTATGGTTTAAAAAAGGAAAATCATCCTTCTTTTGAGGATTATTTGAACAAAACTTCAATTCACAGTAGCAATCGTGTCGATTTGTATCATTACATCAATTCAGAACCAATTCAAAAAGAAATTCAAACAAAAACTGAAACTATTTCTCCTGAAATGGAAGAAGAAATAATGGAAGAATTAGTTGAAAACGAAATTATTTCTGAACCAATTTTAGAAAATTCTACTTCTGAAATCATCGAAAACAATAACGAAACAGTTGAAGTTATTGATGAAATCATTGAAGAAAAAGAAGAAGAATTAAACCAAGAAATTGAAGTTGTTTCTGAAACTAATTCAGAAGAAATCAATGAAGATATTGTAGACGAAATGATCGAAAATGATACAGAAGAATCTGAATTGAGAACAGATCATGTTGTTGATATTATTTCGGATGAAGAATTGAACGAAGTTGCTGAAATCACGAATAAAGTTGTGGTAGAAAATAATTCGAAAGAAGAAAATTTAACTTCTGAGAATGATATCGAAAATGCTGTTCAACAAACTTCTGGAATTGAAATTATTGAATCTGAACCTCAGCAGGTAATTGAAACAATTGAAGATAATCAGGAAGAAGAAATTATAGAAGGATTGTCTGAAAATGCGGAGGTAATTGAAGAATCTGAACCTGAAACGATTGAAGAAAAAGTAGAAATCATTGAAAATAATTCGGATGATTCGACGTTCTCTTTTTCGGATTGGTTGAAGAAAGTTCCTTCTCAATCAAAAACTCAACAAGAGATTGAGGAAGAGCAAGAAATTGCAGAAAGAGAAATAAAATATAAGTTGATTGATGACTTTTTGGAAAAAAATCCGAAAATCGTTCCGATGAAAAAAACGGATATTACACCAGTTAACACACCATCAAATTTCGTTCAGAATACGGAAGAATATTCGGATTTGATGACCGAAACTTTGGCTCAAATTTATATTGAGCAAAAAAAATATGATAAGGCAATTAAAGCTTATAAGATATTAATTTTGAAATATCCAGAAAAAAATAGTTTATTTGCAAATCGAATTAAAGAAATTGAAAATTTAAAAAACTCTAAATAATAAAATGGGACTATTTCAGTTTTTCATGATTATTATCATGATTTTATGTGTATTATTAGTACTAATCGTATTATCTCAAAACCCTAAAGGAGGAGGATTATCTTCTACTTTCGGAGGTGGCGGAGGAAGCCAAATGTTTGGAGTTCAAAGAACGAATAAATTCTTAGACAACACAACTTGGGGATTATTTATCGCTGTAATCGTATTGATTATTGGAGCAAGTGCTTCGCATGAAAATCCAAATGCGATAAAACCAATTAAGCCAAATGTTACGGCACCAGCTAATAATTTACCAACGCAACCTGCTGCAAACGGAGCAAGTCAAAATCAATTACCAGCTCAACCAGCGAAGTAATTTTGATAAGAAAATATACAAGCCTCACAAATTGTGAGGCTTTTTTTGTTGATTGATTAATATTATCTTTAAATTTATCAAAACCTAAATTATGAAAACATTCGTTTCATTTATAACCATCTTACTTACTTTTATAAGCTGTGTTGGTCAAAAAGTATATCAGAAAATTCCAAAAGAAAATTATCAATTACTCACAACTTTTTCTGCGCAATATGAATTATCAGGAACACATTTCTTCAAAAATGAAACTGAATTAAACAACATGTATGCCACATTACCAAAAGATTACAATAAATCATTACCTCGTTTCGTTATTGATTATGAACAAAATCAAATAATTTTGATTCCTCAAAAACATATTAATTCATATAATATTGATTCTATTACTGGTAATGAAAAGATTTATAATTTACATTTAACACCTATAAAAGGAATTAATCAAACACAAGATTCTTCAAATTTATTGATGATGATTGTACCTAAATCTGTAGAGAAGATTTTAGTAAAAACTAAATAAAAATGGAAAAATATACATCTAAATATTTACTTATTTGTCTTGCATTTAGCACAAACTTATTTGCTCAACAAAACTTTTGGAAAACTACCAATGCGAAAGGAAATATTTCTAAAGAGCAATTAAATCCAAGAGCACATATACCAACTAAATCGGTTAAATTAGACTTAGCTTATGATAATTTGGTGAACTATTTAAACAATACGAATCAACAAAATTTTTTATTAAAATTTCCAACTGAGAACGGAAAGTTTAATACATATCGTATTGTAGAAACCTCAAATTTATCTCCTGAATTACAAACTAAATACCCAGATATAAAATCTTTTTCTGGATACAATACAAATGATTTGACAGAGAAAATCAATTTTAGTTTATCTCCTCAATTTGGTTTGTATGGTTTAGTTTCAAACGGCAATAAAACAGTGTTAATAGACGCTTACACCAAAAATAAAGCGTCATATATTGTGTATGATAAAAAAGATTTAGTTAATACAAATTCTTTCAAATGTGCTACAGAACCTTCTGAAAGTGCTCTTGGGATAGATAATTTGAATTTTGAAACTATTAAACAATCTTCTCGAACAGCAACTCAAAATGGAAGTTTAAGAAAATTTAGATTAGCCATTACAACAACGACTGAGTATTCAGATTTTGTAATCAAACAAGCTAATTTATCATCTGGTACAGAAGCTCAAAAGAAAGCGTCAATATTAGCTGCAGTCAATTTATCACTCACACGAATTAATGGCGTTTTAAAAAATGATGTTGGTGTTTTTTTAGAATTAATTCCAAATACTGATCAATTATTTTTTATTGATTCTGATTCTTTCCAAGACCCTAATATTAATTCTAATTCTGCAGCAAATTACAATCTTGAGGAAAATATTACTGTTACAAATAATGTTATTGGAGTTGCTAACTACGATATTGGTCATTTATTTTTTCAAGTGAATGATGATAATAATTCAAATGGATTAGCCAATACGCCAGCAGTTTGTAATGATAGAGCAAAAGCAGGAGGAGTGACTGGTACAATAGTTCCTATTGGGGATGCTTTTGATATTGATTATACTGCCCACGAAATTGGTCATCAATTAGGTGCCTACCATACACAAAACAACAATTGTAATCGTACACTTAACAGTTCTGTTGAACCTGGAAGTGGTTCTACAATTATGGCTTACACTGGTATCTGTTCACCAAACGTACAAAATCAAAGTGATGCATATTTCCATACAAAAAGTTTAGAAGAAATGGCAAAAGTGCTAAATTATGTGAATTGTGGACAATTCGTTACAACAACTAATGCTGCACCTATTATAGCTTCTAACTTGAAAACAAAATATAACATTCCAATTTCAACTGCATTTGCTTTAGAAACATTAGCCACTGACTCAAATAATGATCAATTAACATATTCTTGGGAGCAGATGAATCCTGAAGTTTCTGAAACTTCTATTAAATCACTTCCTCCTATTTCCTCTAATTCTCAAGGCCCAAATTTCAGATCATTCTCTCCACAAAAAGTTGGAATTCGCTATTTTCCTCGTTTAGAAAAAATTATTTCAAATGAATTAGTATTTCAAACAAATCTATATCTGTCAAACGTTTCAAATTACGATAAAAACAATTGGGAAGTCATTCCTTCAGTTCCTCGTACAATGAATTTCTCTGTAACAGTTCGTGACAATAATTCTGAAGTTGGATTAACCGCTCGACAAAATGTTCAGTTAAACTTTCTAAATTTTGGTCCATTCAAAGTGACTTCGCAATCAATTGCAGAAAATTGGAAACAAGATAACACTGCTACAATTACTTGGAATGTTGCAGGAACTGATGCAAACGGTATTGACACACAAAATGTAAAAATTTTATTATCGGTTGATGGAGGAAAAACATTTGATTATGTTTTAGCTGAATCAGTTCCGAACAACGGTTCTTATACATTCACAGTTCCTGCAGGATTAGGAATTACTAATAAAGCGAGAATTATGATTAAAGCTATTGATAACGTTTTCTTAGCTGTTAACTCTACTGATTTTTCTATAGAAAGTTCTTTAACTACAAATGATATAAAAGGAAAAGATTTAGGTACGATTTCTCCAAATCCTTCAAATGGAATAATCAATTTAGATTTTACAAACTCATTTACAACAGGTAAAATTACGGTGACAGATTTAGCAGGAAGAACAGTTTACTCAAACAAATTGAATTCTTCGAAATCTCAACAAGTTAATTTATCTAGTTTATCAAATGGTGTTTACATTGTTTCGATTGAAGCAGGTAACGAACAATTCACGAAAAAAGTGATTATCAAAAAATAATTATTCATAAAAATCACTTTAAATGCCAAGTTGTCATACAACTTGGCATTTTTGTTTTAAGGAGTGAAATTAACTTATCCATAATGGCAGAAATTGTGTGTTGGCACGTTTTTCGTTTATTTAAAACCATCAATTATTAAAATAAAAATACAAATATGTCACAATTAAACATTAAACCATTAGCAGATCGAGTGGTTATTGAGCCTGCTCCTGCAGAAACTAAAACAGCATCAGGAATTATTATCCCAGATTCAGCAAAAGAGAAACCTCAAGAAGGAATCGTTGTAGCAGTTGGTAATGGTAAAAAAGATGAACCAATAACTGTTGCAATTGGAGACAAAGTTCTTTACGGAAAATATTCAGGAACTGAATTAAAATTAGAAGGAAAGGACTATTTAATCATGCGTGAAGCTGATATTTTGGCAATCATCTAAATTTAGTTGTAATTAGTAAAATGTATTAAGTACAAAGTAACTTATTTTTTTATTTTTAATTATATTCGACTTAAGACTTAAGACAACAAAACTTATAAAAAAAATGGCAAAAGATATTAAATTCGACATTGAATCAAGAGACGCTTTAAAAAGAGGTGTTGATGCATTAGCAAATGCAGTTAAAGTAACATTAGGACCAAAAGGTCGTAACGTAGTTTTAGAAAAATCTTTCGGTGCTCCACATGTAACAAAAGACGGAGTTTCTGTAGCAAAAGAAATCGAATTGGAAGATCCAATCGAAAACTTAGGTGCTCAAATGGTAAAAGAAGTTGCTTCTAAAACAAACGACGTTGCAGGTGATGGTACTACAACTGCTACAGTTTTAGCTCAAGCTATCGTTCGCGAAGGTTTGAAAAACGTTGCTGCAGGTGCGAACCCAATGGACTTAAAACGTGGTATTGATAAAGCTGTTTCTGGAATCGTTGCTAACTTAAGAGAGCAATCTCAAGAAGTTGGTGATTCATCAGAAAAAATTAAACAAGTTGCTTCTATCTCTGCAAATAACGATGATACTATTGGATCATTAATCGCAGAAGCTTTTTCTAAAGTTGGAAAAGAAGGAGTAATTACTGTTGAAGAAGCAAAAGGAACAGAAACTTACGTTGACGTTGTAGAGGGAATGCAATTCGATCGTGGATATCAATCTCCTTACTTCGTTACAAACGCAGATAAAATGATTGCTGAATTAGAGAATCCTTACATCTTATTATGTGAGAAAAAAATCTCTAACTTACAAGAAATCTTACCTTTATTAGAACCAGTTGCTCAATCAGGACGTCCATTCTTAATTATTTCTGAAGAAGTTGAAGGTCAAGCTTTAGCTACTTTAGTAGTGAACCGTTTAAGAGGTTCTTTAAAAATTGCTGCTGTTAAAGCACCAGGATTTGGAGATCGTAGAAAAGCGATGTTACAAGATATAGCAATCTTAACAGGAGGTACAGTTATTTCTGAAGAGCAAGGAATTACGTTAGAAACTGCTACTTTAGAAATGTTAGGTACTGCTGAAAGAGTAGTTATCGACAAAGACAATACAACTATTGTTAATGGTGCTGGTGATGCAGAGCAAATCAAATCTCGTGTTAACCAAATTAAAGCACAAGTAGAAACAACTACTTCTGACTATGACCGCGAAAAATTACAAGAGCGTTTAGCTAAATTAGCTGGAGGTGTTGCTGTATTATACGTTGGTGCTGCTTCAGAGGTTGAAATGAAAGAAATTAAAGACCGTGTTGATGATGCTTTACACGCAACTCGTGCTGCTGTAGAAGAAGGTATCGTTGCTGGTGGTGGTGTTGCTTTTGTTAGAGCTTTATCTAACTTAACAATCGATACTACAAATGCTGACGAAGCTACAGGTGTTAAAATAGTAACGCGTGCAGTTGAAGAACCATTACGCCAAATCGTTCACAACGCTGGTGGTGAAGGTTCTGTAGTTGTTGCAAAAGTAAAAGAAGGAAATGGAGATTTCGGATACAATGCAAAAACTGACGAATATGTAAACATGATCGAGGCTGGAGTTATTGATCCAACTAAAGTCGCTCGTGTTGCATTAGAAAACGCTGCTTCTGTTGCAGGTATGTTAATTACTACTGAGGCGGTTGTTACAGAAATTAAAAAAGATGAGCCAGCTATGCCACCAATGGGAGGTGGAATGCCAGGAATGATGTAATCATCAACTCATAAAAATATACAATAGAAAAAGCCATTCAGAACTCTGAATGGCTTTTTCATTAAGTCATAAATAATAAAAACTATATAATCGTCGATTTCCCCATCAATACATTTTCAAAATTAAAATATGAATGATGATCATGATCGCTCAATAATATCTTCGCAATATAATTTGCTACAACAGACGTCGAATAATCGCTCGTTTCATCTAAATCTGAAGTTACAATCAAATTATTAATCGCATTTCCCACCGCATTTTCTATTGCTTTTGCTCCTTCTTCCAATCCCAAATAACGCAACATCATTGCGGCACTCAAAATAGAAGCCATCGGATTTGCAATTCCTTTTCCTTTTGCTTGTGGATACGAACCATGAATAGGCTCGAACAATGCATTTTCTGTACCAATAGAAGCCGAAGGCAACAAACCTATACTTCCTCCAATTACACTTCCTTCGTCCGAAATAATATCACCAAACATATTCTCTGTCAAAATCACATCAAATTGTTTTGGATTGATAATTAATTGCATCGCTGCGTTATCAACAAACAAGAAATCTAATTCAACTTCAGGATATTTTTGGCTAATATCCATCGCAACTTTTCGCCATAAACGAGAGGTATCCAACACATTTGCCTTGTCTACCAACGTTACTTTTTTGCGACGCTTCATTGCTTCCTGAAAAGCTAAATGTGTAATTTGCTCAATGTCTTTTCTGTTGTACGAACACGTATCATACGCATGAGAACCATCTTGTGCTGTAAATTTTTCTCCGAAATAAATTCCATTAATCAATTCACGAAAAATAACCATATCTGTTCCTTCGATGTGCGAACGTTTCAATGGACTTTTCCCCAACAAAGATTCGTAAGCCTTGATTGGACGGATATTTGCAAATAAACCAAGTTCCTTTCTTAGCTTTAACAAACCTTGTTCGGGACGAACTTTAGCGTTCGGATTATTGTCATATTTTGGATCACCAATAGAACCAAACAAAACCGCATCTGCATCTTTACATAATTGCAATGTCGCATCAGGCAAAGGATTTCCCGTTTCGTCAATCGCAATTGCACCAATCAAAGCTTCCTCAAATTCGAAATTATATTTAAAAATTTGTTCAACGACTTTCAGAACTTTTATTGTTTCCGAAACGACTTCTGGTCCTATTCCATCGCCAGAAAGTACTGCAATTTTATGCGTTTTCATGTTGTAAAGATTTATGGTTTTGTTCGTAAGTTTCTATTTTATCTTTTTGACTGATTAAAAAATCAATGTCATCATATCCATTTAATAAACAGATTTTTTTATAAGAATCAACATCAAAGTTGATGGTTTGATCTTGAATTTTTAAGGTTTGATTTTCTAAATTAACTTCAAATTCTGTTGAAGGATTTTGATCGATGATCTCAAAGATTTGATTTAAAATTTCATCTGAAACAACGATTGGTAAAATTCCGTTATTCAATGCATTTCCTTTGAAAATATCTGCAAAATAACTACTAATTACCACATCAAATCCGTAATCTTTGATTGCCCAAGCAGCGTGTTCTCGGCTACTTCCACAACCAAAATTTTTACCTGCAACTAATATTTTTCCAGCATATTTTGAATCATTCAGCGGGAAATTATCAATTGATTGATTATCTTGATTAAATCGCCAATCTCTGAATAAATTATCTCCAAAACCTTCTCTACTAATCGCTTTCAAAAAACGAGCTGGAATAATTTGATCGGTATCTATATTTTCTATTTTAATCGGAACAGCCGATGATTTTAATTGATTGATTGAATCCATTTTGAGTAAATTTTAATTGATATCAACAATTTTTCCGTGAATTGCAGCAGCAGCAGCAATCAAAGGACTTGCTAATAATGTACGAGAATTTGGACCTTGACGTCCTTCAAAATTTCTATTCGAAGTCGAAACACAATATTTTCCTTCTGGAACTTTATCGTCGTTCATCGCCAAACAAGCCGAACAACCTGGTTCGCGCAATCTGAATCCAGAGGCTTCAAAAATTTTGTCCAAACCTTCTTCTATCGCTTGCTTTTCTACTTGTTTCGATCCCGGAACAATCCACGCAGTTACATTTTCATTGCGCTGTTTTCCTTTCACATAATTTGCTACTTCACGCAAATCTTCGATTCTTGCATTTGTACAACTTCCGATAAACACATAATCAATTGGATGATTGATGATTGATTGATTATCTTGGAATCCCATATATTTCAACGCTTTTTCAAACGATTCTTTTTCATTATCGCTTAACGAATCTTTAGAAGGAATACTGTCTTTCACCGAAATTCCCATTCCTGGATTCGTACCAAACGTAATCATTGGATAAATATCCGCAGCGTCAAATTCTATTTCTTCATCAAAAATTGCATCAGCATCACTTGGTAAAGTTTTCCAATATGCTACTTTTTGCTCCCAATCTTCTCCTTTCGGTGCAAATGGTTTATCTTTTAAATAAGCAAAAGTTGTTTCATCTGGTGCAATCATTCCGCCACGAGCGCCCATTTCTATCGACATATTACAAACTGTCATTCGACCTTCCATCGACATATTCTCGAAAACATCTCCTGCATATTCACAGAAAAAACCTGTTCCTGCATTTGTTCCAACTTTAGAAATGATATACAAAATCACATCTTTTGGTTGAACATTTGGATTCAGTTTTCCATTAACTGTAATTCGCATCGATTTTGGTTTATTCATCAACAAACATTGACTAGCAAAAACCTGTGCAACTTGACTTGTTCCAATTCCGAAAGCAATTGCTCCAAAAGCTCCATGCGTAGATGTGTGACTATCGCCACAAACCATGCTCATTCCTGGTTGCGTAACACCCAATTCTGGCGCAATAATGTGAACAATTCCTTGATACGGATGACCTAAACCATAAAAAGTAATATTATTTTTTTCGCAATTAATCGCTAATTGCTCTAATTGTTGTTTTGATAATGGATCTCGAACTGGCTTATCTTGATTAATCGTTGGTACATTGTGATCCGCAGTTGCAACAATTTGATTTGGTCGAAAAATTGGAATATTTCTCGCTTCTAATTCTGCAAAAGCTTGTGGACTTGTTACTTCGTGAATTAAATGTTTATCAATATAAATCACTTGTGGTCCATTTTCTACTTGGCTGACAACATGGGCATCCCACACTTTATCGAATAATGTTCTCATGCGAATTTTCTCTGTGATGTTTGATTAAACTGATGCATTAATCCAAGTAAATCTTCACGAACAACTTCTTTCTTCAAATCTGCAATTTCTAAAAATTGTTCATATAAAATATCTAATTCATTTTTAGATGTATCGAAACCGATATCTTTTAGACGATAAGCTAACGCCGAACGCCCGCTACGAGCTGTCAAAATAATAGAGGATTCATTAACTCCAACATCTGCTGGATTGATAATTTCGTATGTTTCACGGTTTTTAATCACACCATCTTGATGAATTCCAGAACTGTGCGCAAAAGCATTCGATCCTACAATTGCTTTGTTTGGTTGAACCATCATTCCCATTGTTTCAGAAGTTAATTGACTTAATTCTGTTAACATTTGAGCATTGATATCTGTATAAAAATTCAATTCTTTGTGTTGTCTAAAAATCATCACGATTTCTTCCAAGGCCGTATTACCAGCACGCTCACCAATTCCATTAATTGTACATTCTATTTGGCGTGCTCCATTTATAGCTCCTGCAACTGCATTCGCTGTCGCTAAACCTAAATCGTTATGATTGTGGCAAGAAATAATCACATTATCAATTCCTTGAACATGATCTTTTAAATATTTAATTTTATTTCCATACTCAAAAGGCAAACAATAACCCGTTGTGTCTGGAATATTAAGAACCGTCGCACCAGCTTTTATCACTTCTTCACAAACTTGAGCAAGAAAAGCATTATCCGTTCTTCCTGCATCTTCAGCATAAAACTCAACATCATCTACAAATGTTTTTGCATATGCAACCGCTTCAACTGCACGTTCGATAATCGCTTCACGATTCGAATTAAATTTGTGAATAATATGAGAATCCGAAGTTCCAATTCCGGTATGAATTCTTGGTTTTACGGCATATTGTAAAGCTTTAGCTGCAGATTCTATATCTTTTTTGTTTGCACGAGTTAAACCACAAACTGTGGCATTTTTCACTAATTTTGAAATTGCATTTACGGCTTCGAAATCTCCAGGACTTGAAATTGGAAAACCAGCCTCGATAATATCAACGCCTAATTCGTCCAATCGAGCCGCAATTTCTAACTTCTGTTTTTTGTTTAACTTACACCCCGGCACTTGCTCTCCATCTCTCAGTGTCGTATCAAAAATTTGAATCTTCTCAGCACTCATTGCAATTAGTTTTGTTTGTTATTGTGATGTAAAATTAAAATTGTACTAACTTTAAATTTTCAAATTGAAAAGTGTTTTACAATTCTTAAAGCTAAAATATTTATCATAATCATTTTATTTTCAATACATTATATATAATTTAATTACAATGTCAAATCATAACAAAGACGCACTATTTAGTTTAATAAAGTCACTTAATCGTTCCGAAAAACGTCAATTCAAACTTTATGTAAATCGTCTGC
This sequence comes from Empedobacter sp. UBA2044, assembly GCF_002333005.1. NCBI lineage: Bacteria > Pseudomonadati > Bacteroidota > Flavobacteriia > Flavobacteriales > Weeksellaceae > Empedobacter > Empedobacter sp. UBA2044. The sequence continues at coordinate 33,588 of NZ_DDBA01000059.1, read as the reverse complement.
AAATTAATGCAGATGCAAAATTTTTGTTATTATTTGAAGCATTGGATAAGTTGGAAGAATATGATGAAACGGCTATTTTGAAGAAAAAAATTACCACGAAACAACAATTATCTAATCTAAAAGCGCATTTGTACAAACAAATTTTGTTTAGCTTGAGAATGAATCCTTCGCAACAAAATTCGCGTATGCAAATACGTGAACAGTTTGATTTTGCTACGATTTTGTATCAAAAAGGCTTACACAAACAAAGTCTAAAAATGTTGGACAAAGCCAAAACTCAAGCCTTAGATTTTGACGAAAAAGCCATTGCTTATGATATTTTAGAACTCGAAAAAATTATCGAATCACAATTCATTACACGAAGTATTTCTGGTCGTGCAGATCAGTTGATTGAACAATCGGAGGAATTGAGTTTACAGAATTTACAAGCAAGTAAATTGTCTAATTTATCGCTAAAATTGTATAGTATTTTGCTCGAGAATGGATACGCAAAAGATGATGATGAAATTCAAAAAATTCAGAATTTCTTTGATTCGGAAACAAAAAATATCGATTTTAAGAAATTAAAATTCAAAGAGAAACTGTGGTTTTACAAAGCAAATGTTTGGTTGTCGATGTTAACGCAAAACCTACACTCTGCCTATGAATTTTCGAAAAAATGGGTTGAATTATTTTACGAGAAAAAAGAACGAATTCTTAGTCATCCAGTTTGGTTTATTAAAGGAAATAGCTATTTATTAAAGATCTTATACCTGAAAAAAAATTCTGAAGAATTTAAATTTTGGTTTGATAAATTAGAATCTGTTTACGAGATTTTGCCTCAAAATGATAATGTGGAAGCGCTTTGGTTTATCAATAAATTTAATAGCAAACTGAATTATTTTTTCATTAATCCGAAAGAAAATATTAGTCCATTTTTGATTAAAGATATTTTACGCGAAATTAAATCGCATCATCATAAAATCGATAATCATCATATTTTGGTGCTTTATCTAAAAATTGCTGCCTATTATTTCTTAAACAAAGATTGGGATAATTCGTTCGAGTATTGTCAAAAAATAATCAATAGTGAAGCGTCAATTCAAGAAGATTTACATTTTTACACCTTGGTTTTGATTATGATGAATTTGTATGATTCTGGGAATGATCAAGAATTGGATACATATTCGTACAAAACGCATCAATTCTGCAAAAAGATGAAAAATAGTAATATTATTACACGAAAAATTAGTTTATTTTTTATTGAATTGAATGATTTGTACCCACATGAAAAAGTAAAAGCTTTCAGAGAATTAGATGATTTTTTGAAAGATTCGGACAATCAAAATTTGTTGCGAAGAAATACCAATTACATTAATCTTAGACGTTGGATGGAGGATAAAATTTAGACTTAAATTATCTGCATAAAATAATTTTAAAAATTTAGTGTTTATCATATATTTACATCTAAATTAACACATAAACACTATGTACCAAGATTACAAAGTTGGCGAACATAAAGCGAACAAAGGATTGCGCTTTTTAAATTTTATTATAGATTATGTATCAATCATTTTATTGACGATGCTATTTTTCGGTTTTATAGCAATTGTTATTGTGATCATTAATCCAGAAAGCGACATTATTTATCAATTAGAAAATATAAATCCTTTGATTGATAGAGTTATCACAGCCTTTTTTTATGTTTTACTAATTTTTTTATCAGAGTTTTTAACCAAAGGACGTTCATTAGGTAAATTTATTACAGGAACAAAAGTTGTGATGATTGACGGTTCTACACCTACAACGAAAGATTATTTTACAAGAAGTATTTGTAGAATAATTCCATTTGATGTTCTTACTTTTTTAGGAGAAAATGGTTGGCACGATAAAATTTCAAAAACTACAATTGTGAACAAAAAAGCTTTTGAAGCAGATTTATCACAAGCAGACAACATCGAAAGTATTGGAAAAACTGAGTTTGAATAATTTTCTATAAAATAAAATCTATTCAAATTATCTCAAAACAATAATTTATGTAAAAAATCATTGTTTTTTCTGCGTATTATTTCGCAAAAAAGGCTATTTATTAATACCTTTGCAACGTAAATATATTTTTGAGAAATGGAAAAACAACCTCAAGAGGTAGTGTTAGTTGGTGCTGGTATCATGAGTGCTACTTTAAGCATACTTCTTAAAAAAATAAATCCGGCTATTAAGATTTCTGTTTTCGAAAAATTAGATAAGATTGGATTTGAAAGCTCTGATGCTTTCAATAATGCAGGTACTGGTCACTCTGCTTTTTGTGAATTGAATTATACACCAATGGACAAAAATGGAGTGGTTAACATTGATAAAGCAATTAATATTGCAAAACAATTTGAAACTTCGAAAGAGTTTTGGTCTTACTTAGTCGAAAATAATTACGTTTCTTCTCCAGAAAAATTCTTACGTCCTACTCCACATATGTCTTTTGTTTGGGGCGATGACGATGTAAATTTCTTGAAAAAACGTTACGAAAAATTATCTCAGCATCCTTTATTTAAGGATATGGAATATTCGGATGATGTTTCTAAAATCAGAGAATGGGCTCCATTAATTGTTGACGGTAGAAAAGGTAATGAAAAAGTTGCGGCAACGCATATGAACTTGGGAACTGATGTGAATTTTGGTGAATTAACGCGTCAAATTTTCAAAGGTTTACAAGACAAAAAAGAAATCACGTTAGAAACTGAACACGAAGTAAAAGACTTAACTCGTCTTAGCAACGGAAAATGGGCAGTTAAAGTAAAAGATTTAAAATCTGGAAATAACAAAGCACTTAATGCTGATTTCGTATTTATTGGTGCAGGTGGAGGAGCAATTTTATTGTTACAAAAATCTGGAATTCCAGAATCGAAAAAATTTGGTGGCTTCCCAGTTGGTGGACAATGGTTAATTTGTCAAAACGAAGAAGTAATCAAAAAACATCATGCAAAAGTATATGGAAAAGCAAAAATTGGTGCACCACCAATGTCTGTTCCTCACTTAGATACACGTGTTATTGATGGAAAACAATCTCTATTATTTGGTCCATTTGCAACATTCTCAACAAAATTCTTAAAATACGGATCTAATTGCGATTTATTCAAATCTGTAAACTTAGGAAACGTAGGATTTTTGATGAATTGTGGATTAAACAATATCGATTTAACAAAATACCTGGTAGAACAAGTGATGTTATCTAAAGTGAAAAAAGTAGAAGAATTACAAGAATATTTTCCTGAAGCTAAACTAGAAGATTGGTTCGAACAAACTGCAGGACAACGTGTTCAAGTAATCGAAAAACAAGATGGAAAAGGAGTTTTAAAATTTGGTACAGAAATCGTAACATCTCAAGATGGAACAATGTCTGCCTTATTAGGAGCTTCTCCAGGAGCATCTACATCTGTTAGTGCAATGTTGAACTTAATGAAACAATGTTTCCCAGACTTGATGAAAAACAACTGGAACGAAGCAATCAAAGAAATGATCCCTTCTTACGGTGAAGATTTAGCACAAGCTGAATTAGTTGAAGCATCAAGAGCCCGTACAACTAAAGTGCTTAAAATTTTAGATTAAGATTTTCTTACATCATATAATTATAAATCCTGATATTCATTTGTCAGGATTTTTTTTGCACGAAACTTAAGAGCATAAAAAAAGGTTTGAGAATAAATTCTCAAACCTTTTAATTTTTTCTGAACATCTTAGTCTTTCTTGTCTTCGCTTTTGATAATTTCGTATTCAACTTGCATCACTCCTGTATTGGTGTGACCAATTTCGCTGAATGCAGCTTGACTTAAGTCTAAAACTCTAGATTTAGCGTATGGACCTCTGTCGTTGATTTCTACAACTACAGATTTACCATTTCTGATATTCGTAACTTTTACTTTCGTACCAAATGGTAAAGACTTATGGGCAGCTGTTAGTTCGTGTTTGTCATACGTTTCACCACTAGCTGTCTTGCGTCCGTGGAATTTGTCTCCATACCAAGAAACAACTCCTGTCGAGATTTTTCGAGCACTATTCTCGATAAGTTCTCCAACCAACTTTTCATCTTCAACTGATAATGTATCTTTTTTGATGGTATCATTATCAATATCGTTACTAAATCTTTTCTCAGAAGCTGGCATAATAATTGTGTCATTATTACCAGAATCCTTAAAAATTTTACCATCAGCATTTGCTATTGGAAAAATCATTAACATTGCTATAAACGCTGTAATGCTTTTCGTCATCCTTTAGATTTTTCTGATTTACTTTGCAAATTTAAGGGTATAAACAGCTTCTTATTTAGAATTATTCTAATCAATTGATTTTTAATTCTAAAATCTCTTGTGCTTTGCGAATTTAGATGCTTACAGCGATTTGTTAATTTAATGTTAAAATAAAACTATAATCCTAATTTTTTTGGGAATTATTTATTTAAATCGGATATACTATTGATTATCAATAAATAATAATTTTATATAATTTGAAGAAATTTATCTAATAAAGAAATAAAAAAGGTAAAGTGTTATAAACTTTACCTTTTCTTAATTTTTAAAGATTTAAAAATCAATTATAAACTAGCTAAAATATCTTTTACTTTAGCTGAAATTAATTTTCCTTCCGCTTTACCAGCTAATTTAGATGAAGCAGCTCCCATTACTTTTCCCATATCTTTTGGAGAAGTAGCGCCAACCTCTGCAACAATTTCTGTAATTGCAGCTGTTAATTCTTCGTCTGATAATTGAGCAGGTAAAAATTGTTGAATAACTTCTGCTTGTGCCAATTCTTTTTCAGCTAATTCAGCACGTCCATTTGCTTCGAATTGTTCAGCAGCTTCTTTACGTTGTTTTACTAATTTTTGTAATAAAGCAATTTCTTGATCTTCTGATAATTCTCCGTTAGCACCTGATGTTTTTGCTAATAATAATTCAGATTTTACAGCTCTTAAAGCTTCTAAAGCAACAGTATTTTTAGCTTTCATCGCTTCTTTTAACTGTGCCATTATTTGAGTTTCTAAATTCATTTGTTTTGCTTTTAGACTACAAATTTAAGACAAAAAAAGGCTCATCGCAAAAGCAATGAACCTTTTCTATAATAAGAATATTTTTTACGAGTGATCGTTTATTAATCTACGTTATCATGTAGAAAATTGTTTGGACGAATTTGCGTTTCGTTGTTACGATTAGTTCCTACAGAAAAATCAGAAGATTGATTATCATTACGATCAGATAAATTCAATCCTTGACGTTTATAAGCAGGAATTGCTTCGTATTCGTCTACTTGAGAATTTGTCATCGTGTTGTTGAATTTAAAATTAAATTGTTTCAAACGATTTCTTCTTTCTTCAATCATACTATTCAATTCAGGATCATTTGATTGCTCAATTGGTTGACTAAATGGATCTATAGCAACTTGTACTTCTTCAGCTTGTGGAGCAACAGAATGAGCTACATTAGATTGAACTGGCTCTACATTTCCATATCCTTCGTTCTTTGGAGCTTGATATCCAGCATAATTATTTTGAGGATAATTTGACTGTTCTGAAGCTACAGGATTAGAATATGAATTATATGTTTGATTATTATTTACATTATTCGTTGGTTCTTGCGGACGATTAAAATCTGATTTCAAACGTGGTTCGAAATCATCATAAGAACGTCTCTCTTGCACTGGCTCATCATCAATATCATCTAAAACATAACGCTTTGGAGAATTATTTTCTTCGAAAGATTCTTCTGGCGTATTGTGATAAGTTTGTTGTTGAAAACTTTGGTTAATATCTGCTTGACGATAATTATTTTGAGGAGCCTCTGGCGTTTGATTTTGTTGAGGCGTTTGTGGTGCTTGCTGAGAAGCATTAGAACGACCAAAATCTAACGTCATTGGTTTTACACGATTCACAAAAGGTTGCTCAACTGATAACGTTTTATTAATTGGTTGTTCTTCCTCTAATGTATGTACAATTTTTTGTTCCTCTTTTCCTGTATACGCCTGATCTTCTGTAGGAAAACCAGTTGCTACAACAGTTACAGAGATAGAATCTCCTAAATCTAAGTCTTCACCAATACCCATGATAATATTTGCACTATTACCAGCTTCTTGTTGAATGTAATCATTGATGATACCGATTTCATCCATTGTAATTTCGTTATTACCAGACAAAATCAATAACAATACGTTACGTGCACCCGTAATTTTGTTGTTGTTTAACAATGGAGAATCTAAAGCAGAAGAAATTGCGTCTTTCGCTTTGTTTTCACCAGAACCTTGCGCAGATCCCATGATTGCTGTACCAGAATTTTTAAGTACTGTACGCGCATCACGTAAATCGATGTTCATTGCATAGTGTTGAGTAATAACTTCTGCAATTCCTTTAGCTGCTGTTGTTAAAACCTCATCAGCTTTCGAGAAACCATTTTTGAAACCTAAGTTTCCGTATAATTCACGTAATTTATCATTGTTGATAACAATTAATGAATCGACATTTTGTCTTAATTTTTCGATACCTTTTTCGGCTTGTTCCAACCTCATTCTTCCTTCGAAAAAGAATGGCGCTGTAACAATCCCAACTGTTAAGATATCCATTTCTTTTGCAATACCAGCAATTACTGGTGCTGCTCCGGTTCCTGTACCACCACCCATTCCGGCAGTAATAAATACCATTTTAGTACCCTCGTCTAAAACAGCTTTTACATCATCCATACTTTCGATAGCAGATTGCTCTCCTACCTCAGGATTTGCTCCAGCTCCTAAACCTTCTGTTATTGCTTGTCCTAATTGAATTCTTGTTGGTACTGGACTATTTGCTAATGCTTGAGAGTCCGTATTACAAATTACAAATTCTACACCTGCAATTCCTTGTTCAAACATGTAGTTTACGGCATTACTACCTCCACCACCTACTCCGATTACTTTGATAGCTTGAGATCGGCTCTTTGGTAAGTTGAACACAATATCTCCTGTTAACATATCACTCATATTCTTCTTATTAAATTGATTCGTAATTTATTCTAGTTTATTCTTATTATTCAGTTTCGTTGATCATTTGGATAAATTTATCCGTCCATTTCGAAAAGAAATTTTTCTTTTCTGGTTTAGATTTAGCTTCTTTCTTTTCACCAATTTCTTGATCCAAGAATTCGTCTACTACTTCTTCTCTTTTTGGTTTTTGGATAATTTCTTCCTCAACAACAATTTCAGCTTTCACAGTCTTAGTTTGTTGTGTTGGTTGAATTCCAATTTCTAATTCTTCTTGGTTATTTAAATTATTAATAACTGGTTTTTCATAAATTTCGTGCTGATAATTCGCCGCTAATTCTTCTAAACCTTTCATTAATAATCCAACAGATGTTGCATATTCTGGTCCGCTAATTTCCTCAGCTTTTGCACCAACAATATGTTCGTTAGAGTATCCAATTCTTACATCCATTCCTGTTACATATTCTGTAAGTTGACGAATGTGTTTCAATTTAGATCCACCACCTGTTAAAACGATTCCTGCAATCAATTTTTTGTTTTGATCTTCGCAACCGTAGTTTTTCAATTCCAAATATACTTGTTCCAAAATTTCCTGCACACGTGCATGAATAATTTGTGACAATCTTTTTAATGATATTTCTTTTGCTTCGCGTCCTTTTAAACCAGGAATCGATACAATTTCAGTTTCTTTATTTTCTCCTGGCCAAGCAGAACCAAATTTTTCTTTTAAAGCTTCGGCTTGCTTTCCAATAATAGAACATCCAACTTTAATGTCTTCTGTAATCACATTTCCTCCAAACGGAATAACAGATGTGTGACGAATAATATTATCCTTAAAAATTGCAATATCCGTTGTTCCACCACCTATATCAATCAATGCAACACCAGCTTCTTTCTCTTCTTCGCTAAGCGCAGCACTAGATGATGCAATTGGTTCTAAAGTAATACTTGCCAAACGTAAACCAGCAGCTTTTACACAACGTGCAATATTTCGGATGGATGAAACTTGTCCTACAACCACATGGAAATTAGCCTCTAAACGGCTTCCGTACATACCGATTGGTTCGCGGATTTCACCTTCGTTATCAACCTTAAATTCTTGAGGAAGAACATGGATAATTTCTTCTCCAGGTAACATGACCAATTTGTAAACTTGATTTGTTAATAACTTTAAATCATTATCATCAATCACGTCTTCTGAATTGGTACGAGTAATGTAATCGCTATGTTGTAAACTACGAATATGTTGTCCGGCAATACCAACAGTAACATCAGTAATTTTGACACCAGATGATCTTTCAGCCTTATCAATTGCCTCTTTTATCGAGTTAATGGTTTGTGTAATATTATTTACAACACCTCTGTGTACACCTAAGCTTTTTGCTTGTCCGTGTCCAAGAATTTCGATTTTTCCGTTCTCATTTTTTCGTCCGACAAGTGCTACAATCTTTGTAGTCCCTATGTCTAAGCCAACTGCAATCTTACTATTGTTTTCCATTTTTTATTCGTTTGGTTGCTACAACTTGGTTTACAAATTTCAAGCTCAATTTTTCATAATCTTCAGTTCCTATAAAATCAATGTATTGATTATAGAATAATTTTAGATTATGTAACTTCTGTTCAAAGTTGTTTAAAGTTCCTAATTCTATATAATAGTTTCCTGTGTTTACAATTAAATTAAAAGAACGTTGTCCCACTTTTTGAATTGCTATGATGTGATTTTTTAATAAATCGTCAGCTTTCAAAGCTTGAACAAACTTACTCAAATCTTCATACTCATTCGGTTTTACATCACCAGAAACTAAGATTACATCTGCTGAATTTAATTTAGATAAAGGCATTTTCCCGCCTTTTGTTGTCAAATAAAATTCATTTTTCAGCGTCTTTATTCTTGCTACTGCTGAGTTTGCTTTTATGTCAAGTCGTAAATGTCCGTTGATATCCTTACTTACTTGTACAGAATCCACAAAAGGACTCTCACTTACTTTTTGTTCGATTTCTTTTACATTCACCTCTCGTAGAGATTGTTTCAGAATGTCTTTTCCATCTTTGTTGATAATTTCTCTTATCGATTCATCATTAATAAAATAATTATCAACTGGCTGAACAAACGCCACGTCAATTTTTTTCACAGTACGCGAAGCATTCTTAATTACCGTAAAACTAATCAAACCGATTAGCAAGGCAACTCCAAAAATCACTTTTATGATTTTCAATTTACGCTTCACTTAACCACTCTTTTATTGGTTTAACAATTGTATCAATATTTCCTGCTCCAACAGTCAATAATACATCAAAATCTTGTTTTTTGATGTTTGCTAAACTATCTTCTAATGAAGATACTATTTTTTCATTTAAATTCACCTTTTCTAGCAACCAATTTGAAGTAATTCCTTCGATTGGTAACTCTCTGGCAGGATAAATGTCTAATAAAATCAAACTATCTAACTGCGATAAACTTTGTCCAAACTCTTCTGCGAAATCTCTTGTACGTGTAAATAAGTGAGGCTGAAATACTCCCAACACTTTTTTACCCAGATAAAGTTCACGAACTGAACGAATTGCTGCATTCAATTCTGTTGGATGATGTGCATAATCGTCGATGTAAATTTTTCCATTTGCTTCGAAACGATTAAAACGTCTTTTAACTCCAACAAAAGTTGATAAAGCTTCTTTAATTTTATCATGTGGAACACCCATGTAATCTGCAACAGCTAAAGCCGCAACCGCATTTTCCATATTGTGATGTCCTGGTAATAAAATTCCAACATCTGTCAATGAACCGTTTGGTGTTTTTACATCAAATACATAATGTCCATCAATAATTCTTACATTGTGCCCATCATAATCTGCGTCCAAATCTACTCCATATGTAAAAGCTCCGTCGAAAGGCAAACCTTTGTGAACAAATAATTTTTCTTCAACAATTGCCGCAAATTCTTGAAACGATTTTTTCACTTCATCACGCTCACCATAAATATCCAAATGATCTGCATCATCACTTGTGATAATCGCTAATTTTGGAGAAAGACGTAAGAAAGAACGATCAAATTCATCGGCTTCTGCAACTGTATATTTAGATCCATTTAGGATAATATTCGAATCGTAATTTTCAGCAATACCACCTAAAAAAGCTGTACATTCTACATTCGCAACTTTTAGGATATGTCCTAAAATAGACGAAGTCGTTGTTTTTCCGTGTGTTCCCGCAACACCAATATTGTATGTATGTTTGGTAATTTCACCTAACACTTCTGAACGCTTCATGACTTTAAAATCATTCACTAAAAAATAATTTAGTTCTGAATGATCTTTTGGTACCGCTGGCGTATAAATTACCAACGTATTTTCTGCATTAATTCCTGCTGGAATTAAGTCAATGTTATCTTCGAAATGAATATCAATTCCTTCAGCAATCAATTCAGTTGTTAGTTCGGTTTGCGTCTTGTCATAACCAGCAACTTCTTTTCCGATTGACTTGAAGAAACGTTCCAAAGCACTCATTCCGATTCCTCCTGCACCGATGAAATAATAATATGTTTTATCTAAAATATTCATTATAATAAATTCAATAATATATCTACAATCTCTTTTGTTGCGTTCGGTTTCCCTAATTGCTTAATGTTTTGAGATAATTTATTTTTTAATTCTTCATTGTTCGCCAAAGCAATTACTTCTTTGACTAAAATTTGTTTTGCATCTGCATCTTTCACCATAATCGCTGCATCTTTCTCAACCAATGCTTGTGCATTTTTGGTTTGATGATCTTCTGCCGCTGTTGGCAATGGAAGCAAAATAGTTGCTTTTCCAACAATACACAATTCCGAAATTGCCATTGCTCCTGCGCGAGAAACAATCATATCCGAAGCTGCATACGCATCTTTCATGTTGTAAATAAATTCGGTTACATGAATCGTTGGATATTTATCACAAACTAAATTTTTGATTTTTTGATAATCTAACTTTCCTGTTTGCCAAATCAACTGAACGCCACTTGCAACAAATTCATCAAGGTTTTCTAACCAAGCGTTATTCATTGCTCTTGATCCTTGTGAACCACCAACTGATAAAATTGTTGGTTTTTCTGGATCTAATCCAAAAGCTGAAATTGCTTCTGCTTTGGATGGTAAATTTTGAAAAATTTCAGCACGAATAGGATTTCCTGTATAATGCACTTTTTCTTGTGGAAACTGAGAAATTCCTTCATAAGCTGTACAAATTGCACTGGCTTTATTTTTCAAAATTTTATTGGTAACTCCTGGAAACGAATTTTGTTCTTGTAATAAAATCGGAACATTTCTACTTCCTGCTACCCACAACATTGGTCCACTTGCATAACCTCCTGTACCAACAGCTAAATCTGGTTGAAAATCTTTGTAGATTTTTTTTGCAAGACTTAAGCTTTTTATCAATTTGAAAGGGAACTTTAAATTCGCTTTCATGTTACTTCTATCAAATCCAGAAATTGGTAAACCTTTTATGTCATACCCAACTTTTGGCACTTTTTCCATTTCCATTCTTCCTTCTGCTCCTACGAACAAAATTTGCGCATCTGGCAAACGTCTTTTAATTTCGTCTGCTATTGCAATGGCTGGATAAATATGTCCACCTGTTCCTCCGCCGCTTATTAAAACTTTAGGCGATGTCTTCGATGTATTCTTCACTTAATACTTTTCTATCTTGTTCTAATTCTTCTTTCGATTTAATTTGAGTACTTACACTCAAAATAATTCCGAACGAAATACATGTCATCCAAATGGACGTTCCTCCGTAACTAATCATTGGTAATGGTTGTCCCGTTACTGGAATTAAATTAACCGCTACCGCCATATTTACCATGGCTTGTATAATAATTGGTAAGCCAACTGCAAACACAAGTAACGTACCAAAAACAGTATGAATTTTAGATGCGATGATACAAATCCGTATTAAAATCAGAAGGAAAATTCCAATTAATAGAATTGCTCCAAGCGCACCATATTCTTCTACAATAATCGCGAAGATAAAATCGGATGATGACTGAGGTAAAGTTTGTTTGAAAACACTTTTTCCTGGTCCAGCCATTTCATTCAATCCTCTTGCAATTGCAGCTTTTGCGTGTAAAACTTGATAACTTTCTAATCCAGAATCATCATTAAATTTCTCGATACGTGACATCCATGTATGCACACGAGAATTTGTTACTAAATCTGGTCGAGATAAAGCCATCCACACAAATCCGCCACCGAGTATTAAACCTACTCCGGCAATTGTAAATAAATATTTGAATGGAAATCCACCAATAATCAACAATATTCCGCACATTCCAGCTAACATCAACGCTGTTGAACCATTAGAAGGAAAGATTAATCCTACAATTACAATAATTGGTAAGAATAATGGAACTGCTGTATTTTTCCACGTATATTCTTTGTCTCTATTTTTTGTCAAATAACGAGCTATATAAATCAACAACGCTTGCGAAGCAATCATCGAAGGTTGAATACCAATTCCAGTTCCCGGAATCGTTAACCAACGCGCAGCATTTGCACCTCCAATTGTTTGCCCTTGCACGAGCGTCAATGCTAAAACTCCCGAAAGTATAACAACAGCCGTTAAAGCAAATAAGCCAAACCAACGATAATCGACACGTTGCAATCCATAAATGATAAATAAACCAATTAATAAAATCACAGCGTGTTTACCTAAATGACCAAAAATAGTACCCGATCCTACCGTATACACCAAGTTAGAACTTGCTGAATAAACAGGTAAAAACGAAAATAGTGCTAACAATAAAATGAAAGCCCAAAGCGGTTTATCGCCTTTAAAATATTTTTGTACGATGTTAGACATTGGTTGGTTGTGTTATTATAATTTGCGTACGTTTTCTTTAAATTGATCTCCACGATCTTCGTAACCATTGAACAAATCGAAACTTGCACAAGCTGGTGACAAAAGAACCGTTTCTCCTTTTGTTGCTAATTTATATGATTGCTCTACACAATCTTTCATTGTATTTGTCTCAACAATTCTATCGATATATGGACTGAAAAAATCAACAATTTTAGCGTTATCAACACCCAAACAAACAATTGCTTTCACTTTCTTTTTTACGAAAGGTAAAACTTCGTTGTAATCGTTTCCTTTATCAGTTCCTCCAACAATCCAAATAATAGGTTTTGTCATACTTTCCAAGGCAAAATACGTTGCATTTACATTTGTTGCTTTAGAATCGTTGATAAAATCAATTCCTCCAATTGTCAAAACAGGCTCTAAACGATGTTCAACAGATTTGAAATCTGATAAACTCTTTTTAAGCTCCTCATTATTAATATCAATAATTTTTGAGGCTACAGCCGCAGCCAATGAATTAGAAACATTGTGTTTTCCAATCAATCCTAAATCATTCACTAACATTGTAAAATCACCATTCGAATCGTTCACACGGAACAATTCATTGTTTGCGTATGCTTCATTTGTTGCATCCATCATTGTGAACGGTTTGCGATGAGCGCGAATATCAATCTGATCAATCATCTCCATTGTTTTTGGATCATCCAAATTGTAGATAAAATAATCGTTTTCATCTTGGTTTTCAGTAATTCTGAATTTAGCCTTTGCATACAAATCAAACTGATAATTGTATTGGTCTAAATGATCTGGTGTAATGTTCAGCAAAATTGCAACATACGGTTTGAAATCTGTTTTGATATCATCTAACTGAAAACTACTTACTTCTAATACATAATAATCAAAGTTGTCTTCTGCTACAGATTTTGCAAAACTTTTTCCGATGTTACCACCTAATCCTACATTTAATCCAGCTTGCTTTAGGATATGGAACATCAAACTTGTTGTTGTTGTTTTTCCATTAGATCCTGTAATCGCAATAATTTTTGCATCTGTGTAACGAGACGCAAATTCAATTTCAGAAATAATTGAAGTTCCTTTTTCTTCTAATTTCTGAATTAGCGCTGCTTTTTTTGGAATACCTGGACTTTTCACTACTTCATCGGCATTCAGAATCAAATCTTCTGTGTGCTGACCTTCTTCATAAGCAATTCCGTGCTCCTCCAAAAGTTGTTTATACTTGTCTTTTATTTGTCCCATGTCCGAAAGAAAAACATCAAAGTTTTCTTTCTTCGCAAGAATAGCTGTTCCTACGCCACTTTCTCCTCCTCCTAAAACGACTAATCTTTTCATTTTTTATCTAATCTTTAAGGTAATAATACTAATTACCGCTAAAATGATTCCGATGATAATTGCACGCACCACGATTTTACTTTCGTGATAACCTAACTTCTGAAAATGGTGATGTAGAGGAGACATCAAAAAGATTCTACGACCTTCACCAAATTTCTTTTTCGTGTACTTGAAATAAGACACTTGTAACATTACTGATAAACTTTCTGCGAAAAATATTCCGCATAAAATTGGTAGTAATAATTCTTTACGAACGATAATTGCTAAAACAGCAATTATTCCTCCGATTGTTAAACTTCCTGTATCTCCCATGAAAACTTGAGCTGGATAGGTATTATACCAAATAAATCCTATCAAACCTCCAAGGAATGCACCACAGAAAATCAAGACTTCTTCTGAACGCGGAATAAACATAATGTTCAAATAATCGGCGAACATTAAGTTTCCAGAAACGAAAACAAACATCGAGATTGCCGCCATAATCACAGCCGAACTACCTGCTGCTAAACCATCGATTCCATCTGTTAAATTTGCTCCATTCGAAACTGCTGTAATGATAAAAATTACTGCAAAAATAAAAATCGCTGCAACCGCCCATGTTGGTCGATCTTGCGCATCTATCCAAAATAAAATATCAGAATAGTTAAATTCATTTCCTTTCACGAAAGGCATTGTTGTTTCCAACGTTTTTTCTTCTGGACCAAATTTTATTTGTCGGCTGTATTCTGTTTGTTCTGTTCCTACAGGCGTTTTTACTCTATTTTCTTGATGTTTTACGGTAACTGTTGGACTGAAATAAAGCATTAATCCAACTACAACTCCAAGACCAACTTGTCCTAAAATTTTAAATTTACCTTGTAAACCTTCTTTGTTTTTTCTAAAAACTTTGATGTAATCGTCTAAAAAACCAATCACACCTAACCAAATTGTTGAAACCAACAAAATGATAATGTAAATATTATCTAATCTCGCAAAAAGTAAAGTCGGAATTAATGTCGCCAAAATGATGATCAAACCACCCATTGTTGGCGTTCCTGCTTTTTCGATTTGTCCTTTTAAACCTAAATCACGAACAATTTCTCCCATTTGTTCTTTACGTAAATAACTGATGATTCGTTTTCCGTAAAACAAACTGATGAACATTGCCAATAAAATTGCCATTCCCGCGCGGAAAGACGTGTATTGAAACATACGCGCTCCTGGAAAATGGATACCTTCTAAATAATCAAATAAATAGTATAACATTCTTTATTTGTTCAATATTTTACTCAATTCTGATGCAACTTCTACATCAGAAAAATGTGTTCTTACTCCGTTAATTTCTTGATACGTCTCGTGACCTTTACCCGCAATCAAAATAATATCTTTTGGTTCGGCCATTTTAAGTGCTGTTTTTATAGCTTCTTTTCGATCTATAATCTTCAAGGTGCGATTATAAAATTGCGCTTTTACACCAACTTCCATTTCGCGAAGAATTTCTTCTGCATCTTCGGTTCTTGGATTATCTGATGTAAAAATGGCAAGATTAGATTTTTCGCTCGCGATATCGGCCATTTCTGGACGTTTTGTTTTATCGCGATCTCCACCACAGCCTACAACTGTTATTAGTTTTTCGTTTTTGGTACGAATTCCTTCTATTGTATCCAAAACATTTTCTAACGCATCAGGCGTATGTGCATAATCTACGATTACGATAATTCCTGATTCTGTTTTGAATGTTTGAAAACGACCATCAACATTTCCAAGTGTGCTCAACGCTTTTAGAACTTCTAATTCATCTTGTCCTAAAATTGACGCTACACCAAAAACTAATAATAAATTATATGCATTGAATTGACCAATTAATGATGTCCAGAATTCTTTTCCATTGAATTCTAATTGCATTCCATCAAATTGGTGTTCAATAATTTTTCCTTTAAAATCTGCATCAGTTTTTAGCGCATACAATTTTTTCGTAGCAACTGTATTCTGAAGCATTACTTTTCCGTTTTTATCATCTGCATTCGAAATTGCCGTAGACGTTTTTGGCAAATCGTCGAAGAATTTCTTTTTTGCTGCAAGATAATTTGCAAACGTTTTGTGATAATCTAAATGATCGTGTGTGATATTCGTAAATCCAGCCACTTCAAAATGCAAACCAGCAATTCTATTTTGATGAATTCCGTGCGAAGAAACTTCCATAAAAGCAAATTCGCATCCTCTATCTACCGCTTCGCGAAACATTTTGTTCAATGTCAAAATATCTGGCGTTGTATGGGTAGACGGAATCACTTCACCATCAATCACAATTTTAATCGTCGAAATTAATGCACAAGCATAACCTAATTTTGTAAACAATTCGTACAACAAAGTTGTCGTTGTTGTTTTTCCATTCGTACCTGTAACTCCAACAAGTTTTAAATCTTTTGTTGGATTTCCATAAAAGTTAGAAGCTAAAATTCCTAATGCAATCGTTGAATTTTCAACTTTCACATACGTTATTCCATCAACTAAATTTTCTGGCAAAACTTCGCAAACAATTGCTTTAGCACCTAAACCAATCGCTTTTTCTATATACTGATGACCGTCAACTGTAACTCCAT
Source organism: Empedobacter sp. UBA2044 (assembly GCF_002333005.1). NCBI lineage: Bacteria > Pseudomonadati > Bacteroidota > Flavobacteriia > Flavobacteriales > Weeksellaceae > Empedobacter > Empedobacter sp. UBA2044. The sequence continues at coordinate 16,852 of NZ_DDBA01000059.1, read as the reverse complement.
TTACAGCAACAAAAACATCATCGTTTGATACTTTTCTTGAATCAAATTGAATATTATTGACTTCAACTTTTGTTGAACCAATCGTTTCTGAGATGGAAACTTTATATAATACATCAACTAAATTTCTCATCCTTCCAACATTAAATAAATTGTCTCACCCTTCTTAAATCTTGTTCCCGCAGGAATGGATTGATTTGTTACTTTTCCAAACCCTGAATATTGTACATCTAACCCTAAATTTTCTAATACCGGAATTGCTTTAGATCCTGTATGACCAGTCACATTTGGCACTATATTTTTAGAATTACTAACATTAATATCATCTCCTTTTTTAAACTCTTTCACCGCGTTCTTTTTTACTAAATCGCGTGGCAAAGGTATGGGAGTTTTTGAATATACCCAATCGGCAATTTTCTTAAAAACCGGAGCAGTTACACTACCTCCATAAAACCCTTTGGCTGTATTTGGCTTGTGCACAACAACAATACAAGAATACTTTGGTTTTTCTGCTGGAAAATATCCTGCGAATGATGCACGATATTGCATTCCTTTACCGTCTCGCTTCCAATAATCAACACGAGCAGTACCTGTTTTACCAGCAATATCGTAATTACTATTACTAATAATACGTCCCGTTCCTTGTTCTACTGCTCCTCGAAGCATTTCTTGCATTTGTTTTACATTTTCCAAAGAAGTTAATTGATCAACCAAAACAACTGGTTCGAAAATTTTATCAGGTTCACCTTTACGTGTGATTTTATCCATAAATAATGGTTTCAACATTTTACCATTATTTGCCACTGCGTTGTAGAAAGTCACAATTTGAATTGGAGTTAACTGTAAACCATATCCATAACCCATTACAGGTAACGTAATATTACTCCAAGATTTACTATCTGGACGGTGCATAATTGGACTTCCTTCTCCAAGAATATCAACTCCAAGAGGCGAAGTCATATGCCATTTATCCATTTTTTTGAAGAAAGCTTTTGGATTTTCTCCGTAATATTTATTTATAATTTTAGCTGTACCAATGTTAGACGATTTTTTCATCACGCCATCTACAGTCAATGTTCCGTATCCGTGTGTATCTGTAATCGTACGACCATAGAATTTATAACTTCCACCTCCCGTTTCTACTGTCGAGTTTTTATTAATAAAACCATCATCCATTGCTGCAAGCAACGAAACTGTTTTGAAAGTAGATCCTGGTTCTGCAGCTTCACCAACCGCATAATTATAATCGTCTATATATGTTCCATCTTTTTTACGAGATAAATTCACAATTGCACGAACTTTCCCTGTCTGAACTTCCATCACGACTACACTTCCGTGTTGCGCCTCAAATTCAGAAAGTTGTTTGTACAAAGCATCGTAAGCAACCATTTGTAAATCGGCATCTATTGTTGTGTAAACTGATGAACCCGCTTGGGGCTCTTGCTCCCAACTTTTCATTGGTTTCCATTTTCCACGTCCCATAAATTGCTCCCAACGACGACCTTCAATACCGCTTAATAAGTCAGAATAAGCTCCTTCTAACCCAACTTTTCCGCGTTGATCATCGTAACCAATTGTACGAACACCAATGTCTTGAACAATTAATTCTCGTTTTGACTCAGTTTCATGAATAAATCCACCTTTGTTTTGACCTTTGTTGAAGATTGGAAATTTTTTGATGCGTTGATATTGCTCATAATCCAAATCTTTTACTAACATCATGTAGCGATTCTTCTTTTTACGTTCTGTCGAAAATTTGTCGTAAAAATAAGAAGGTGATTTTGTAAACATCTTACCTAAAGAATCGGCAAGATTGTGCATTTCTGTTTTAAATAATTCATCTTTGATCACCGTCAAATCCACATAAACATTGTGTTTTGTAACAGTTGTAGCCATTAATGCGCCATTAGAAGCATATAAATTACCACGCTCCGCCGTAACGGTATCTAATCTAAAATTATTCTTTTCAGCAAAACGCTCTAATTCAACCCCTTCTACAATATTAATTCGAAACATAAAAACAATAATAAAGATGGCCCAAATCGCTAGCGCGCCGGCAAATACCCATCCTTTGATGACAATATTGTTTTTATTTTTCGCTGACTTCGTCATAAACTTTGTCTACTATATAATAAGGTTGTTTATCTGGAATTTTCAAACCATACACTGCTGTACGCTCCAAAATTTCCGTTTCTAATTGCATACGCATCAAATCGCGATGCTTATCTGTATATTGAGATTTTAAATCTTCTACTTTATCTTGTAATTCAGCGATTCGAACCACTTTACGATCAACTAAATGCGAACTCGAAATACTCAAAAAAGCCAAACCTACCAGATACAACATGAACTTCCAGTTTTGTTCTGAGCCAGTTTTGATTAAAAACTCACCTCTCAACAAACCTGTAAAAGTTTTTTTCTCTGGTAATATTTTTTTCTTTTTTGCCATTCCTATTTCTTAATCCTCATTACGAACCGCAATACGCATTTTCGCACTACGCGCTCTTGGATTTTCATTAATTTCTTCTTGCGTTGGCACAATCACCTTTGATTGTAAAGGTTTGAAAGGTGCCGACCAATTTCCAAAAACATCACGTTCAGGTTCACCTTCAAACATTCCGTTTTTCATGTAGCGTTTTGTTAAACGATCTTCTAACGAATGATACGAAATAATCACCAAACGACCACCTGGTTTTATCACTTCTCCACATTGCGTTAACATCTCTTTCAATGCAGCCATTTCATCATTTGTTTCGATTCGTAATGCCTGAAACATTTGAGCGAAAAATTTATTTTCTTTCATTTTTGGAATGAATGAAAAAATTTGCTTCAACTCATCAATTGTATTAATTTGTTTATCTGCTCTTGCTTTCACAACTTCTCTCGCCAAACGATACGAACCTTGCAATTCTCCAAAATCATAAAAAACACGAGCAAGATCTTCTTCTTCGTATTCATTAATAATTGTTTTGGCAGAAAGTTTTGCATTCTGATTCATTCGCATATCCAATTCTCCATCAAAGCGAGTTGAAAAACCACGTTCTGGCGTATCAAACTGATGAGAAGAAACTCCCAAATCACCCAAAACACCATCCACTTGTTTTATTCCACGAAATCTTAAATTATTTTTCAAGAATCTAAAATTTTGCTCAACTAACTCAAATCGATTATCATCAATTTTATTGCGAACCGCATCCACATCTTGATCAAATGAAAATAATTTTCCATTTTGATCCAAACGACTTAATATTTCACGTGAGTGACCTCCACCCCCGAACGTACAATCTACATATATACCTGATTCGTTAATAATTAACGCATCAACACTATCTTTTAATAATACTGGATTATGATATTCACTCATCTTCTCCTAAATTTCCCATTACATCTTCTGCCAAAGAAGCAAAATCTAAATCATCTACATTAATCGACTCTTCATATTTGTCTTTATCCCAAATCTCGATCATGTTTACAGAAGAATTAAGAACTACTTCTTTATTAATTTCTGCAAATTTCACTAAATCTTTTGAAATCTGTAGCCTTCCATTCGCATCAACTTCGACAATTTTTAGTCCAGCCGTAAAAATTCTAATAAAATCATTGTTTTTCTTCACAAATCGATTCAATTTATTCAAATCATTCATCACTTTTTCCCATTCTTTCATAGGGTGCAGTTCTAAACAATTTTGAAACACAGATCTTTTCAACACAAAGCCATCTTCCAAACATTCAGCAAGTTGTTTCTTCAAACCCGCTGGTATTGGGAGCCTACCCTTTGTATCTACCTTACACTCATATGTTCCAATTAATGAATTCATGATAGAATTTTTCCAAAAATAAATAAAATATTACCACAAATTACCATTTTTTACCACTTTTATTGAAATAGTTATCAACAATTTAAAATTTAGTATCAGATAGTTATGTTTTTTCTAACGCTAACCCCATGTATAAAATGAGAAATAATGTTTATATAGACCTTGTTTTGATAAGTGATTAATATGGATTGTTAAAGTTTTTCATATAAACCACGAAATAAAAAATATAATTAATTAAATTTGTCGACTTAATATCGAGTAAATGTTTTTTAGCTTAAAGAAAAAAGATAAGTTCTCTTACATAGAAGAAGGAGAAGGACAACCAATTGTTTTGCTTCATGGATTAATGGGTGAACTTAGCAATTTCAGCTCACTTACAAATTATTATGCACAAAGAGGATATAAGGTTTTCGCACCAGAATTGCCATTATATTCTTTATCTGTCATCAATACTAATATCAAAAATATTGCAAAACATGTTGCAAATTTTATTGAAGAAGTCGTTAAAGAACCAGCTATTTTAGTTGGAAATTCTTTAGGAGGACATATTGGTTTGATGGTTTGTCACAGACATCCAGAATATGTAAAAGCACTTTGTTTAACAGGAAGTTCTGGTTTGTACGAAAAATCTTTTGGAGAAACTTATCCAAAACGTGGTAATTACGAATATGTAGAACGTAAAACGCGCGAAGTTTTTTACGATCCTGCTATCGCTACAAAAGAAATTGTAGATGATGTTTTTGACACTGTAAATGACAGAAATAAAGCTATCAAAACTTTATATATCGCAAGAGACGCGATCAAATCTAACATGAAAGATGATTTAAAAGACATCAAAATGCCTGTTTGTTTGATTTGGGGAAAACAAGATAATGTAACTCCACCAGAAGTTGCAATAGAATTTGAAGAAGAATTACCAGACGCTTCTTTATTTTGGATTGATAAATGTGGGCACGCTCCAATGATGGAACACCCTGAATTATTCAACGAAATTTTATACAAATGGCTAATCGAAAAACAATTAGATCCAGCCACTAAAGCATAATTATGATTAAAAAAGCTGAATTCGTAAAAAGTTCGCAAAAATATACAGATTGTCCAGATCCTTTCAAACCAGAATACGCATTTATTGGGCGTTCTAATGTTGGAAAATCATCATTAATCAATATGTTAGCAGATAAAAAAGCATTAGCTAAAACTTCTGCAACTCCAGGTAAAACTCAATTGATTAATACATTCGAAATGGACGATACTTGGTATTTAGCCGATTTACCAGGTTATGGTTTTGCTAAAGCACCAAAAGGTGTTCGTGGTGGTTTCAATAAAATGATTTATGATTACATTGAGTTTCGTAAAAACTTGGTCAATGTTTTTTTATTGATTGATTCTCGACACACGCCTCAAAAAATAGATTTACAGTTTATGGAATGGTTAGGAAACAAACAAATTCCGTTTGCGATTGTGTTTACAAAATTAGACAAACTAACGAGTACACAAATGCAAAAAAACTTGAATCACTACAAAAACGAGTTATTAAAAACTTGGGAAGAATTACCAAAAATATTTACAAGTTCGGCTTCGAGTAAAATTGGTAAATTAGAAATCTTAGGCTACATTGATAGTTTGAACGAACATCTTGTAGACGAGTTTAAGAAAGAACAATACAAAAAAGAATATTAAAAAAGTCGGAACATAGTTCCGACTTTTTTGTTTATTACTCTCCTAATTCAGCAGATTTTGTTTTCAAATCATTGATACAAGGTTCTATTAATTTCATTAATCGTTCTTGTAATTCAGGTGTTGGATTATTCATTTGCATCATTTCTGTATATGTAAATTCATCCATCATTTTATCTGTCGAACAGTCACAATATTTTGTAATCAGCTCTTTTTTAGCCGCAGATATCCCTGGTGTTATTGCCGCTTGTTCACAAGCCGTCATTGCCTGAGCTTTTTGCTCTGTATTGTTTTTATCAGCTTTCGAATTACAGCTAATAATGGTTAATCCAAAGATTAATCCTAAAATAATTTTATCCATAGGTAATAGATTTTAATCTTGTTAAGATAATGATTATTAATTATTTCACAAAATTATTCACAGCTTCAACATAACCTGGTAAACCTTTTCCTGAAATAATTTTTAGACAACTTTCACCTGTTACACTATTTTTTCTGAAATCTTCGCGCGCATAAATATCCGAAATATGAACTTCTATCACTTTAGTCGTAATCGCTTTTATCGCATCTGCAATCGCATACGAATAATGCGTATACGCACCAGCATTCAAGATAATTCCGTCATATTTAAAACCAATTTCGTGCAATTTATCAATAATATCTCCTTCGTGATTTGATTGAAAATAATGCAACGAAACTTCTGGAAATTGCTTTCTCAATTCATGTTCAAAAAAATCTTCGAAAGTTTGTGTTCCATAAATCTCTGGTTCGCGAACGCCAAGTAAATTTAAATTAGGTCCGTTTATAATTTGTATTTGTTTCATTTTCTTTATTTTATAAATATAAATTCCTTTTTTAAATCGAAAAACTTTAATTTTTTCTTTTTTTTAATCAATTTTTTACTTTTTATTAAGTTTTGGCACAAACCTTGTATATATACAATCACCAACCTATTATCATATAAAACCAATCTAAACCAAAAAAATCAACCAAACCTTAAAATCTCAGTTAAACTTGATTAACTGAGATTTTTATTTTTAGTATCCATACTTACCTTTCCACTTTTGATTCAGCGATTGTTTATCCACTTGTTCTCGCTTATTATTTCCTGGCTCATAAAAAGTCGTCCCCGAAATTTCATTTGGTAAAAATTCTTGTTCAGCAAAATTTCCTGGAAAATCGTGCGAATATTTATATTCTTTTCCATAATCCAAATCTTTCATCAACTTAGTTGGTGCATTTCGTAAATGCAACGGAACAGGTAAATCCCCTGTTTGTTTCACAACTTGTTGCGCTTTACCAATCGCTAAATAAGTTGCATTACTTTTTGGAGAATTTGCTAAATAAACCGCACATTGACTCAATAAAATACGAGATTCTGGATAACCAATCACCGAAACAGCTTGAAATGTATTATTCGCCAAAATCATCGCTGTTGGATTTGCATTTCCCACATCTTCGGAAGCTGAAATCAACATTCTTCGCGCAATAAATTTCAAATCTTCACCACCTTCAATCATTCGAGCTAACCAATAAACCGCTCCATTTGGATCTGAACCACGAATCGATTTGATAAAAGCTGAAATAATATCATAATGTTGTTCACCCGTTTTATCATAACGCGCTAAATTTTGCTGAATACGTTCATGCACAATTTCATCGTTGATGATGATTTTATCAGTTGGAGAAAAACTATTAATTACCAACTCCAAACCATTCAATAATTTTCTTGCATCACCTCCCGAATATCTTAATAATGCATTTGTTTCAACTAATTCAATATTTAATTTAGATAAAACTGTATCTTTTTTTGTAGCTCGTTCAATCAAATCGACTAAATCTTCTTTTTCGAGATGTTTCAACACATAAACTTGCGCACGTGAAAGCAAAGCTGGCACAACTTCGAAACTTGGATTTTCGGTTGTCGCTCCAATCAAAGTCACCAAACCAGTTTCTACCGCTCCCAACAAACTGTCTTGCTGTGATTTATTGAAACGATGAATTTCATCTATAAATAAAATCGGATTTTTCGTTCCCGAAAACAAATTTTGATTCTTTGCTTTTTCAATTACTTCACGCACTTCTTTCACACCAGAATTTATGGCGCTCAACGTATAAAATGGTCGATCAGTTAATTCGGAAATCAATTGAGCTAGTGTCGTTTTTCCTGTCCCTGGCGGTCCCCAAAAAATCATCGAAGCAATCATATCATGTTGCAACATCATTTTTATTGGTCCGTTTTCGCCCACCAAATGCTTTTGATTAATGTATTCTTCAAGCGTTTTTGGACGCATTCTTTCAGCTAAAGGCGCATTCATAAAATCTTGTTTAGATTTCAAAGTTAGGGAATGTTTTGTCAAAATGAATGATTTTTTGGGCGACATATTTTGGCATTTAGATTTATTTTCTTTGTGTTAGAATAAAAATTAAAATGATGAAGAAAGCGTTAGAATGTGCTTTAATTTTAACAAGAAAGCACCAACTTTTGGGTGATAAAATTGCTTTATCAACTGATTATTTGAAAAAGATTGAACTAAAAGATAAACAATCAGAAATCAATAAACAAATGATTGAGTTTTTGGTCGAATTGCAAGAATTTGTAGAATTTATCAGAGTAAATCAAGAACTTAGATTGATGTATGTTGAATTGGTGAATTATTATTTCACACAAATTCATCATCAAATTAATTTTTATGAAATAGAATTGGACCGTTTAGAATTTGAATCAAAATTCTCAATCAATATGATTAATCAATTTAATCAAAACGAAAAAAATAATGAAATAAATTCGGTTCAAGAAAAACTAAATTTATATTACACGATTATTAATTCGTAGAAAAACGTTTTCGGCATAATTTTTTATTGTAAATTCGACTTAATATTTAGAATTTGAAATGAAAAAATTAACTATGTTTTTTAGCTTAATGATTTTATCGTTAAGTTTTGCATTTGGTCAACAAACTGAAAAACCAAAAATTTATAGTGAAGAAGCAAATCCGAAAGTAGATATCGCGAATGCGGTGCAAAAAGCTTCTGCTGAAAAGAAACACGTTTTATTGCAAATTGGAGGTAATTGGTGTGCTTGGTGTGTGATGTTTGATAAATTGACAAAAGAAAATCAAGAAGTAAAAGATTATATTGCGAATAATTATGAAGTGGTTCATGTAAATTATTCTCCAAAAAATAAAAACGAAGAAACGTTAGCTGCATTGAAACACCCAGAGCGTTTTGGATTTCCTGTTTTTGTAATTTTAGATGAGAAAGGAAATTTAATTCACACACAAAACTCAGCTTATCTTGAAAGCAAAGAAGTGAAAGGACATGATCCGAAAGTTGTGTTAGAGTTTTTACAAAACTGGTCTTACAAAGCATTAGATCCAGCGAGTTATACTAAAAAATAATATGCGTTAAGCACGTATCGTATAGAGAATCAATCAGCAAAAGCATAAACTTTTTAGATTGATTCTTTTTTATTTCGGTTATTGATTAACTTTGTGAGATGAACAAAATTTTGGTTACACCATTTATTCTGTTGGTAAGATTTTATCAATTAGCGATTTCTCCTTGGATGGGAAGCAATTGTAGATATCAACCAACTTGCTCTTCTTATATGATAGAGGCGCTAAAAGAACATGGTTTGCTAAAAGGTTTGTGGCTCGGAACAAAAAGAATTGGTCGCTGTCATCCTTGGGGAGGACATGGATACGACCCTGTACCTAAAAAGAAAAATTAATGATTAACTTAATTTCGTTTATCGATTGGAATCCAAAACCTTATTTATTTGAAATAGCAGGATTCAAAGTACATATTTACAGTTTATGTTGGATAGTTGCCTTTGTAGTAGGCTGGTATTTGATGTCAAATATTTTCAAGAAAGAAAATCAGAAAAAAGAATTACTTGACCCTTTATTCCTTTACACATTTATTGGAGCAATTGTAGGTGCAAGACTCGGAGAATATATTTTTTATGATCCTGCTGCGTTTATTGAACGACCAATCGAAGTTTTCTTACCTGTACAACACTCACCAGGACAAAGTGCTTTCTTTGGATTATTACAAGATTACGAATTTGTAGGATTTAGTGGACTTGCAAGTCACGGAGCTGCATTAGGTGTAATTTTAACTTCCTATTTATTTAGTAGAAAATATTTGCATCGTAATGTATTGTGGTTGTTAGACCGTATTGCTGTTGTTGTTCCTTTTGGTGGAGCTGCGGTTCGAATTGGAAACTTTTACAACTCAGAAATTGTAGGAAAAGCATCAGAATTACCTTGGGCAGTAAAATTTCATCAACAAAGTTTGGGATATGGAGAAGTAATTCCTCGTCATCCAGCTCAAATTTATGAAGCGATTGGATATGTTATCTTAGGAATTATTATGCTTTATATGTACAACAAAACAGATAAGAGAAAATATTTGGGAGCTTTGTTAGGCCTATTCTTATTTTTATTATTTTTAATACGATTTGTTGTTGAATTCTATAAAGAAAATCAAGGTGAAGAAGCAGTTGCTCAAATGTTGAATATAGGATTAAACAATGGTCAAATCTTAAGTATTCCTTTTATGTTAATCGGTTTATACTTATTTATCTCTTCTAAAAATAGATTAGAAACTAATCAACCGAATTAATATTAATTATAAACTTTGAAATAAATTTTAAACTTATGGGATTTTTTAAAGAATTTAAAGAGTTTGCAGTAAAAGGTAACGTAGTAGATTTAGCTGTCGGTGTAGTTATCGGTGGTGCATTTGGTAAAATTGTTACTTCTTTAGTTGAAGATATCATTACACCAGCACTTTTAAATCCAGCTTTGAAAGCCATTCATGCTGAAAATTTAGCAGCCTTAGTAATTCCAGGAACAGCCATTAAATATGGTAGCTTTTTAGCTGCTGCTATTTCTTTTACTGTTGTTGCATTTGCTTTATTCGTAATGATTAAAGGAATTAACAAGTTGAAAAAAGAAGCTCCTGCTGAAGAAGCTGCTCCTGCTGGACCAACACAAGAAGAATTATTGGCTGAAATTCGTGATTTGTTGAAAAACAAATAATTCGTTTTTCGAACAATTAATAAAACAAAAAAGGATCGCAATTGCGATCCTTTTTTTTTCGATTATTTTCAAACTACTAAGAAGCTGATTGCATTTGCATTTCTTCTCCACCTCCCATTTCTTCTCCATTTGAACGTTGTTGTTTACCACTTTGCTCTTTCTCGTTTGTATTTTTGAAACGATACGTAAATGAAAGGTTAATAGAGCGTTTCATCCAACGCATACTTTGATAGTTTTCTGATTCTTCGTAGAAAGTTGTTTGCTCTCTTTTACGAGAATTGAATACATCACGAATATTTAATGTTAATGAAGCTCTCTTTTTCAATAAATCTTTTGATAAAGATAAATCCATTGATAAGTTATCTTCTGTTTTTTGTTGAGCAGTTTTCATTCCTCCCATATAATTACCTGCGATTTGTAATTTTAAATCAGCTGGTAAAATAAAGTTTGATGATAAACGTCCACGAGAACTAAATCCATCTCCTTTGAAACTTTGTGTAAATTCTTTCGACTCTGTAACTCCTGTATCTGGATTTAAATAATCTGAAATTGTTGCTGAGTAAGAACCTGTTCTATTGTATCCAAATAAGTTGACATTAAACATTAAATTCCACCATTTGAAAGGACGGTAAGTAGCAGTTAAATCTAAACCATAACGGTCTTCATTTCCTGCATTAACTGGCATTGTTTCGAATGCTTGATTATATGGTTTTAAAGGATTTCCTGACTCTATATAATTATATGTTTGGAAATCATTAATCACATCAGTTGTTCTTTGGTAAAATAAACTTGGTGTCACCATCAATTTACCAACTGTTGCGATATACGATAATTCGAATGAATTAGTATATGTTGGATTAAGATCTGGATTACCACGACGAACATCTAATGCATTTACACTAGAAAAATATGGCATTAACATGAATCCCATTGGACGACGAACACGACGAGAGTAGCTTAATTGCATCTCATTTTTATCTGTCAATTTATAATTCAATGTTAATGTTGGGAATAAATCTGTATATTTTTTTGAAATTGTAGTTCCTTCTGAATGATTTGCAATTTCCATATCAGAACTTTCTACACGTAAACCTGCAAAGTATTGGAATTTTTCTCCAATTGCATTTCCATATTGCACGTATCCAGCATATACATTTTGTTGATTATCTATATCAGCTAAGAAAGCTTTATTTGGAGTTTCTGTTCCGTCCGTATTAATTGTATTATTTCCACTATTTGTTTTTGTATCGCTTAAATCAACACGAGCACCTAATTCAAATTTTCCTTTTTCTCCAATTGGACGAACATAATCTGCTGTAAAAACTGCAGAATTTTGAGTTTCTAAACTATATGTTCTTTCATTTCCTGTCAATACATCACTTGCATTTAAATTACGAATAATTCCATTTTCGTCTTCTTTTTGGTACGAGTAACGTCCTGTAAAAGTAAACTCATGTCCTTTTGTATCAAAAGCGTGTTTGTAGTTAAAATCCGCATCAAAACTTTTTTTTAACTCTTTTTCATTTTCGATACGAGCAGTTTTATTTGTTTGATTCCATAATGCATCATAATAATAGTATCTAACATCATTAATATTATTTCCATTATTGTAACGATATCCTGCAGAAGCTCCTAATGTATTTTTATCATCTAAATAATATTCACCTCCTAAACGTGCATTATAGTTTCTACGAATTCTATTGTTGTTCGTATCTGTTTTTCTATAATCAGAAATAATTCCATTCGGATAGTTTGTTGTCAAAGCATTGCCTTCTCCTTCTCTATCCATATAACGTGTACCTAAAGTAGTATAGATGTTATATTTTTTTGTTTTGTAGTTCAAGTTGACGTTTCCTCCAACCATTTTAGGAATACCTCCATTCAACGTTACAGAACCATTAAAACCTGTATTTGTTCCCTTTTTAAGGATGATATTAATAATTCCCGCAGAACCAGAAGCTTCATAACGTGCAGAAGGATTTGTCACCAATTCGATACGCTCAACATTTTCGGCTGGAATATTTTTTAACGCTTCTGCTACATCAGAAACACCTAACATTCCCGAAGGTTTTCCATCAATCAAAAACTTTACATTATCATTCCCTCTTAATGAAACGTTTCCTTGTGCATCTACAGAAACCGATGGTACATTTGCTAAAGCATCCGACAATGTTTGACCTTGCGACATTGGATCATTCGCCATATCATACACTTTCTTGTCCAATTCTACTTTATAAATAGGCTTTTCCGCTGTTACAACTGCAGCGCCCAATGAAACTGTTTGCGTCGTTTTTACAGTAAAAGTACCTAAATCTAAAGCTGATTCTAAATTAATCTGTTTTTCTATTACATCGTATCCCAATGGCTCAATCACAAGAACATATTGCCCAGCCTTTGCTTCTACTGTAAATTCTCCTTTTGCATCCGTTGCCGCTTCTGCCACAACTCCATCTTCCGAGCTTTCAAGCGATATTGTAGTGTATTCTACAGGTTTGTTTTCACTTGATAAGACTTTCCCTTTAATTTTTAAAAGCTCTTGCGCATTCAATCCTGCACAAACACAAATAAAAATCAAAGCAAATAAACTTCTTAACCTCATTTGTTTAATTTTTCGTTTTGTAGTTTTATAATTTTACAACTTGTTTGACAATCCTTTTTGGAAAAGGTTTAATCGATTTCAAAAATAATTTTAAAAAATATTGGTCGATTATTCATCTCAAATGTTACATCTTTTAAAAGATTTCATCATAACCGAAAAATTTTAACATTTATTGTTTTAAACCTTTTTAATTTTTTAAAGTCTTAAGAATAAATAAAACAAAAAAAGTTGATAATTATGAGAACAGCATTTTATAAATATGTAGGATTAGGATTAATTGCTTTCACTTTAACAACTGCTTCAGCGCAAGACAGAAATGAAGGATCGAGAGAGCAGAAATTACAACAATTAAAAAAAGATTTGAACTTGACAGATGCGCAAGTCATTAAAATCAAACAAATTGAGGATAGCTACAAAGACGAAAAACTGGAATTGAAAAAGAAAATGAAAGAAGTTCGTCAAAAAGAATTTAATGAAATCAATAATGTTTTTACGCCAGAACAAAAAGCAACATTGAAAGAATTGCACGCCAAAAAACATCAAAATAAAAAAGGAGCTAATTAATAGCTCCTTTTTTATTTAAACAATTATCACAACTTAATACGTTTATCTTTTTTACAAAGCAACTAGGCAATCGTCACAACACCTGAGTTACAAAAACCTTTTACATACATTCTACTGCCACTATGTTGCCTTCATCTTGCCTTGATGTTGGGAGTATCCTGCTACTGTCCCGTCCTAATGACCCGTCCTAAAATAACTATACATGTTTTTAAATAAATCCTGTTATAGTTATACACCAATTGATCTTAATCCTAAATTTACTATACAAGGGAGTTTTGATTATTAAAACTTCTATTATAATTTTTCCATCTTTTCTTTTTAATCGTCTTTGTTCAAATTGAATTTCAATTGTTCTATATATTCATAAGGACGTAACGAAGTCACTTGAAAAAAAAACATCAGAAAAGTGACGTACAGAGGAAAAGCCTCCTAACTCAGCTAAGTCTTTTACAGAATATTTATGGTATGTACTATTTATTTGGTTGATAAATGAAGTAGAGGAGATGCTTGCTTCTCAAATCTACAAAAATCAAATCAATGTTTCTTGTTTTTAATGTATGCTATAATAAGTTATAATGTTTTTTTAATTAATGATTCCCGCTTCGCGGTAATTTTCGCGAGTCCTTAACCACAAAGTATCTGCTGTTGCTTTGCTTAAATCAGCAAACCATCACCGTTTAATCATTTGTTGTAGTAAAAATCAAAACATTTGTATAAAATATTTTAACCATGACTTTTTGTATAAAAAACAACTAAACTAGCATCACAACACCTGAACTACAAAAATCTTTTATATACATTCTACTGCCACTATGTTGCCTTTATCTATTCAAGTATACACTCAAACACTCTTAGTATATGTTGTTTACATTTAGTGAGTGTTCGTAATCAACCTCACCTTATGGGTGTACAATCACCCTCAAAAATTATAATTTATGCTATAATAAGCTCAATTCCTGCTTTCTCTGCTTTGTATTTTATTTTAGTCATCAGTTCATAATAACTCCAATTCCTCAGTACAAATTCTTCTTCTTTAGCTAGCTCGATTTTTTCTTCTTGATCCAATAAAATAAGTGTTCCTGCTTTATATTTGATACAAAAATCAATTAACATTTTACTATAGACATGTAGTCTATGATGCACATAATTTTTTTCTACTTGACTCATTTTATCTAGGGCTTTTAGTTTTCTCGTTCTTCCTTTTCCCGATTTCGCATAGGCTACTCCTGCTTGCGTTCGTTGACGGGATGCTTGTATCGCTAACCTTCGGTAAAGAAACTCTTCTTTAGTACCAATAGTAAGCCGAGATTTACCTACTTTTACAACCAATGGATATTCCAACGACAAGGAAGCTTCTGCAATAATTTCGGATTGTAATTGATGGTTTTCTTTTTCAACTTCAACGGCTACTAACCAAAATATTTTACTTTTTTCTAACTTTATTTGTGAAGTGCAAAGTTTTATTTCTCCACTTATCACTTGTTCCAGTAGTTTTTTATTACCTGTAAAATATTTTCCTAAATAAGTTTTGAATGGTATTTTAAATAAGATAAAACAAAAATTTTTCTTCTCTTCATTATAACATAATTTAGTTATTTTACTGCTATTAAAAGGAAATGCCATAGCTCGTTTAAAATTTTTTAATGAGATTTCACCTTTCCAATATTTGACACAATCTTTTTTAAAAGATTGATACAACATATTATTCAAACAAGATAAAATATTCATTGGAACTTCTCCTTTAAAACGATTTGAAAGTACACGATAAATGGTATTCATTCTAGAGCACTCTAGTATACCCTCTGCATCTTTCTTCTCGTCCATTAATTTATATTTAACTCCTTCAGAGAGGTAAAAAAAATCTTTCATCATTTCTTGTACATACAAATGAGAAACAATCAAATTAGCGGCTTTAAAACATCTATTTTGCCATTTATAAAGCGTATCCAAAACTTCTTTACGTTCTTCTTGAGTTGGTAAATCGATAATTAATTGTATTTTTCGAGTGAGTATTAAAGTAGATTTTTCCATCATCAATAGTTTAGTGATTGAACTTTGTTTTGTTGAGTGAATTTATAGGCGACTATAAATTCGTTGTGTACTTCTTTTTGAGACAGTTCTAATTCTTCAGCGATATTGGCAAAAGATTGTTTATGCTTACATCGAAGTTTTAATATCAACGATTGTGTTTCGGATATTTTATCTTGTTTCTCTTCAGTAGAGACTGTTTTGGTTTTAATAATTAACTTATCATGATGACTTAAAATCTTCTTAAGATCCGCTATAGCATGTTTAATTTCGTTACTGGTTTCTGTTATTCCTCTTCCCATTGCTTTAGCAATCGCTTTATATTTAAATCCATGTTTTAAACAAAGTTCTATCAAATGTTTTCTTTCAGTACTTAATAGAGGTAATACTTTTATAATTTCATCAAAATAGTGCTGTTGTGTTTCTTGTTCATTCAGGTTTTCTATTACATCAGCGGGATCATATCCAGCCAAATAACTTTGATAATTCTCATAACTCTCTAGCGAGTTTACTGTTGCAAAAAACTTATTCTTCGGTTTACGATAATGTAAATAGCAACTGTACTTCATTACAAGCCTCAAAAAGAAAAAGATATGATCA
This sequence comes from Empedobacter sp. UBA2044, assembly GCF_002333005.1. Classification (NCBI taxonomy): domain Bacteria; kingdom Pseudomonadati; phylum Bacteroidota; class Flavobacteriia; order Flavobacteriales; family Weeksellaceae; genus Empedobacter; species Empedobacter sp. UBA2044. Next base: position 521 of record NZ_DDBA01000059.1, on the reverse strand, counting down.
AGGGACTCAATCTTCTCACGATATTCCCATAATTTCAGAAAAGCATCTTGTACCAAACATTCTACTACAAACTCATCCTCAATTATTTGTTTACCAAACCAAAAGATTCGTTTATTGTACCTGACATAAATACGTTCGAAGGCAGCAGAATTACCTTTTTTTAATAATTCAAATTCTTTTTCTAGCATAATAAAGGTGGTTTTATTTATGTTTTACGTGATACGTATTACGTTCTACGTTTTTACATTGTTTTTAAATTCAACATTCGTTTTAAAAGCCACTCCTTTTCCAGTACATCGCGCCAACTTTGTTTTTGGGGAAAGGTTTTTTTTGTTTTTTCTTTATTTTAAATATTTTCTTTACTTTCATTTTTTTGAGCATCCAAAAAAACGAAACAAAAAAAGATGCCGACAGTAGTCTCTCAATGATTCAACGAAATAAGTTATTTCCATAAAGTTGATAACTCACTTCGTTCAAACACCTCATCTTTTTTATTCCAATAATTTAGAGTTGAATTGCAT
>NZ_DDBA01000063.1:0-10955 GCF_002333005.1 Empedobacter sp. UBA2044 | reverse complement strand
CGAAGTCATGAAGTACGACAGCTGTTCGTAGAAATTGAATTGGATACAGATAAAATTGAATTTATTGATGAAATAAAATCAACTTTCAATAAAACTCCTCAAATTCAGCAATGTTATTATGTAACAGGTGAAGTAGATTTTGCATTGATTATGGTGGTTAATACTATGCGAGAATACGAATCCTTGACTCGAAAATTATTTTTTAGTAACTCGAATATACGACGTTTTAAAACTTTTGTCAACATGCATACAGTTAAAACTGGATTACAAATACCATTACCTAAGAATGATTCATAGCTACTTTGTTACTATTGTTCTCTACTAAACTATAACAAGAAATTTAATAAATAGATAGGCTAAACTACTAATATTTATCTAAATACCACCATATCGTACGAAGCTACCTAGTATTAACATGATTATACTAATCGTTGTCACCGCTATAATATGAAATGTCATGAGAGGAAGTTTTGTATCATCTGTTTTTAAACGAGGAAGCACATAAAATTGAGCACTCAAAGCCAATAATACAATTGTTGCTAAGCCTATCAGTTTTAATGAGACAACTCTTTCAATGGGGTTTTCGAATTGAAACCAATTACTAATCTTGATCGTGTAGATATAAGACATTCTTACTCCTGTAATAACCATAACTAATAAAGCTGGAAGTCCTATTCGTTCGTATTTACTTTCAAAAGAGAACAATTTCTCTATCGATTTTTCTTTCCATACTTGTGGTAAAATAACCAAACTTAATATAATATGTCCACCAACCCATATCGTAGCGCCTATTAAATGGAAAATTAATAATAGATGTAATTCGTGCATATCAAGAAATATTAATTCATTTTATTGATGATCTTATTTTACTAAAATCAACTGACTATTTACTAAAGCCTCTAACTTATGTATAACATTTGGTTCTATCGTTATATAGTCACTAGAGCTTAATTCTATTGTTTGTTCATTTTCATCTGAATACACTACTTTTCCAGTAACACATAAAAGCAAAGCAGGTATTTTTGTACTGTGCTCTTTTAAAACACTTTTTTCTAATAATTGAATTGATGTTACATTACTAGATTCGCCTTTGAAAATACTTATCGCTCCAACGCTTTTATCAGTATCATGAATACTATTTAAATTTGGTAAATTTTCCATAATGAATTATTTATCTTCTAAATTTATTCCAAATCAATTAAATACTCGACCAAATCTATCTTATATTTTCTTATTTATACTCAGTAATAATTAATTTTTAAATCAATTACCATTTCAAATAAAAATCACTTCACTTCTCCCCTATTTTGTTCGCCCACTTTTTCCGAAACATTATCGAACAACACTCGAACAAATCCTATTTCTAGTTTTATGATTTTCACCTCAACCCCTCTCCAATAAAAGAAAGTTGTATTCTTGTTATTCTTGCCTTTATATTCAATCTCAAATTTTTTCAGCTGGGTTGTAAATAAAATAATAAAAGAGAAAATTCATAAATTTCATATTCAATCCCATTTCATTTTTACCTTCCAGATGAATGTATTTTTTAATTTCCTTTACGATAGAATGAATATCTTTTCCATTTATTTTAAGATATTTGTAATATGGATGGTAAAACAAGAGCAAATATAAAACCTGGTATGCTGGTTAATATTGTATTGAAAAAGGATCAACGAACTGGCGAATTGACTGAGGGTATCGTGAAAGATTTATTGACTTCTGCGCCTTATCATCATCGTGGTATAAAAGTTCGTTTGACGGATGGACAAATTGGACGTGTGCAAGAAATTATTGAAGACGATTTTTAGAATGCATCAAACTATAAATTAAAAGCTCTTATCAATACAGATAAGAGCTTTTTACAATTTTTCACCTTTGCCTTTTCTATTTCAACAAATAGATTTTAATTAACAAATTGTGTGTTATAACAACTTAAACCATCTATTTGAATAATTTTATTTCAAAATGCACAACTGGTTTTAATTAAGAATCCTATAAATCGGATATTGTCTGTAAGTATTCTTCTCAAAATAAGGCGAATTTTTATAAACCCAATCCAACTGTGCTTCGCCATCATTAGCAAACTCTGGTTTTAATGCTTTTTCTGCTTCAAATGCGGTTTTCAAAACCACATTATTTTTCAATAATTCAGCAGCTGTATCCTCAAAAATATAAGCCGAATAATATTCTTTCTGACCTAATATTCCATCGAAAAAATTCCAGTTAAAGAACGAATCCAATGCCTCTGGTTCTAAGGTTTCAAGAATATATTTCACTCCATCTTGTTGTGTTGGCACAATATAATCTCCTTCAAAAAATTTAAGCGATTTCATCGATTTTGTAACCACCGTTTCGTAATGATTATAATGTCCTTCATATGCATTTTTATTGGTTTTAAAATCTGATATTTTATACGATTCGACGTTAATTAATGTATCATTTTCTATTCGTTTCATTTGAATATCATTTCGTTGCAAAGCTTCTACAACGCGATATTCAGCTTGTGGAAGAACATAATATTTCGGAATTGTAATGTAACTAATTGGTTTTGCAGAATTGAATAATTTAATTTTTTTTGTAAATGGTTTCGATCGATCATAGTACAATCTATCTTTTCCCGAAACCGCACTTGGCTTGTATCCTGCTTCAAATCCTTTAAAATTCATTGTTGTAAATTGAGTAGAATCTATTTTCCAACGAATTCCATATTGATTTCCGACCTGATATTGTTTTAGATTTTCTTTTCGTAAATTTCTGATTGTCAAATATTCTTTATCTAAATTTTCTAGATTTACCAACATATATTTATACGTTGCGTCTACACGGTTTTCATAAGGCTTTAACATATGTGTTTCGGGCATTGTGCTTAGTGCATTAAACAATGTTGTATAACCTGTAGAATAGCGTGGAGAATCTTCGAAAGCTGCAAAACCAATATCAGGAACATCGCCATGTATGTTCACATATTGCGTACTTTCGTAACCATTTTTTTGCATTTCGGCTAGATTATTTGCTTGATATGTCGTATAAAAATAATCGCCCAAAACATTTCCTACACGCGCTTTAAAAGACGAAATATAGGTAAATGTGTACTGATAATCTGCCCCATTACTTACATGATTATCAATAAAAACATCAGGTTTCAACCAATGAAAAATCGTCTGAAAGCTTTTTGCATTTTTTGAATCATTTTTAATAAAATCTCTGTTCAAATCATAATTTCTGGCATTTCCACGAAAACCATATTGTTCAGGTCCATTCTGATTTGCGCGCGAAAAAGCCCCTCTATTCAACATACCACTTACATTATAGGCCGAAATCGCAGCAATAATAAAATTCTTAAGCGGTTTAATTTTTTTCATTGCCAAATCTCGCATCAACATCATCGTCGCATCAATTCCGTCCGGTTCTCCAGGATGAATTCCATTGTTTACGAAAAGCACTGCTTTTGTTTTACGTAATTCTTTTATATCTTTTTCTTTAAATGGATTATAAACAACTACATAAATTGACTTTCCATTATCGTCTTCTCCTTTTTTTACATACTGTATTGTCTCAAAATTTTCCGCTAAATTTTGATAAAACACATTCATTTCATCATAGGTTGTAGTTTGATTTTTATTTCCTTTTTCGTAAGGAGTTATAAAATTATTTTGACCAAAAAGTAGTGTAGAAGTAAGAAATAAAAACAGTATTTTAAAATTCATATCATTAATTTCTTACTAAAATAGAGAGAATACAAAAGATTCAACATGAAAATGAATTATTTTTCTAAAATAATCTTCTACATACAGTAAAAAACATTTGAAATTATAAGGAGAAGCTCTTGTGGAGCTTAGGTAAACTTGTTACAAGTTGATTAATAAATTATATGTTCATTTTTTTTCTTGATAAAAAAAACGAACCAAAAAAAATCAAGTCCGTGCCTACAAGTCGGTCAATAACGACTACTCGCTAAATGCTTTAAATTATTCACATATAAAATGTGAACAGTAAATCATTTTTAACGCTCACTACGTAGAATTGACACTCGACTCTTCAGCAATGACAGCTTTAAAATTCGTTATTATAAGTGAATTTGAATATTGAAAAAGGAATTAAAAATCCGACGATTTAGTATCGAAATGAAATTCAATTCTAAATTATTGGAATAAAAAAAGTTGGAGTGTCTGAGTGGAACGAGTTGACAACTTTATGAAAATAATTTAGTTAGTTGAATCATTGAGAGACTACTGTCGGCATCTTTTTTTGTTTCGTTTTTTTTGGATGAACAAAAAAATGAAAAGAAGAAATATAGAATCACCCTATCCCTACTTCCTCTTATCATTTATTTTATTTAATTAACTCGTATATTACTGAAATTAAATAAATTAAAACATATAACAAAGTTCACGAATTCTACGACAGTGCAGATGTGCAAAGGCTACTTAACGTTAGTGAAAAAACGTTGTATCGCATGAGGAGAAACAAGACGATTCCTTGTTTTAAGCTCGGTAAAAAGTACTTTTTCCCAAAACATTTCTTTAATATAAAATTCTTGGATAAGAGCCTTTTTTGTTAAAGAATGTCTTATCCTAAAATAAGTTGACACCAAATCAACTTATCATGAAAGAATCATACTTAGAAAGAGAAAAGCGTACACAACGCGATTACACCTTAGGCTTTAAGTTAGCTGTTGTACGCCAAGTAGAAAAAGGCGGCTTTACGTATAAACAAGCCCAAAAACACTACGGTATACAAGTTCGACTAGGCACTCAATGGGGTTACCTGAGTTTAATAACAGATGCTTATTCAAGAAAAATAATGGGGTATTGCTTCCGTGAAGATTTATCAGCTGATGGTTGTATTGAAGCGCTTAACATGGCAGTAAATAACAGGCTTTATAATGAATCTATAATTCATCATTCTGATAGAGGATCGCAGTATTGCTCACATAAATATGTAGATTTATTACTCTCAAATAACATAGCTATAAGTATGACAGAAAAAGGTGATCCCTATGAAAATACAATGGCAGAAAGGGTTAATGGAATAATTAAAATGGAATTTAATTTATATGAAAGCACATTAGGTTTTGATCAGACAAAAATTAAAATTACTAATAGTATTAAAACTTATAATGAATTAAGACCACATACAAGTTGTGATTATTTAACTCCAAATGCTGCGCATTTGCAGTCAGAAAAATTAAAGAAAAGATGGAAAACTATAATAGAAGTTTTAATAATCAAAACTCCTTTGTATAGTAAATTTAGGATTAAGATCAATTGGTGTGTAACTATAACAGGATTTATTTAAAAACATGTATAGTTATTTTAGGACCGGGTCATTTGTTTATTCTAAAGCTAATACTTTACAGAAAAAAGAATTTGTAAACATAGTGTTCGACAGCAGTTTACACTATGAAAATGGGATTTATCAAATACCTACAATGATGGATTTATTTTCGAGTAACCATTTGAAAATAAAGGAAGAAAACTTTTTTATTTATACAAAAAAAGAGATTCTAAGTAATAGAATCCCTTTCAGCGGAGAGTGAGGGATTCGAACCCCCGGAGGTGTGACCCTCAACAGTTTTCAAGACTGCCGCATTCGACCACTCTGCCAACTCTCCAACACAGCGTTTATTGCCGTATTGCGAGTGCAAATATAGAACGCTTTTTCGAATTTGCAAATAAAAATTTTTAACAATTATTTTACGAAAACGTTTTCGTAAAATTCAATTCAATTTAAATTAAACAATAAAATAATGGTTAATAGCTACTTATTAGTATTCATAAAATTTAAAATTTCCTATTAAAAATTTATTTTTTTTCTATATTTTAGTATTTTCGTAGGAATAGTTGTGTTTTTATGACAATAATTAGTTTTTGTAAAAAAAATGTACGAAATCGTTATAATTGATTACTTTTGCCAAGAATTAAGTAAATAAACACAAATAAACATTTATTAAATGAACCACTCTTCTTATGATCAACAACTTGCATCTTTCAATGAAATGAGCAAAAAGGTTGTAGAATTCATTAAAATTGTTTCAGATTTATGGTATGATCAATCTGTTGAATTGGTAATTTTCCGTAATCAATTAGTTGATAAAAACGTTAGTGACATCGTAAATCTACATCAGTATGCTGAGGAATTTGTAGAAAAAAAGATTGCTATCGACGATACATTAGCGATTGCTAAAGCTATTTCTGAAGCTAAATTACCAGCTTCTAGACTTGATGTTGGAAAATTAGCTAAAGAATATATTTCTGGGAATTACGCTTCGGCAGAAGCTTTCGTTGAAGAGAAATTAGGTGCAAGCAAAAATGTAAAAAGTGTTGAACCAAAAGACGTTGTTTTATACGGTTTTGGTCGTATCGGACGTTTATTAGCTCGTGAGTTGGCTTCTCAAATGGGAAAAGGTCAACAATTAAGATTACGCGCTGTTGTAACACGTGATAAAAACGATCCTGTTTTGTTAGAAAAAAGAGCTTCTTTGTTACGTCATGATTCTGTTCATGGTGATTTTGACGGAAACGTTGTAGCTGATCACGAAAATAATGCTTTAATCATCAACGGAGTTTCTGTTTATATGATTTCTGCAGCTCAGCCAGAAGAAATTGATTATACTACTTACGGAATTAATAATGCTTTAATTATTGATAACACAGGTGTTTTTAAAGATGAAGAAGCGTTATCTCGTCATTTAAAATCTGTTGGTGCTGATAAAGTTTTATTAACAGCGCCAGGAAAAGGTGTTCCGAATATTGTTTACGGTGTTAATCATGAAGAATATAGCCCAGAAAATGTAAATATATTCTCAGCTGCTTCTTGTACAACAAATGCAATTACACCTATTTTGAAAGTTGTTGAAGATAATTTAGGTGTTGTAAAAGGGCATTTAGAAACAATTCATGCTTATACAAACGACCAAAATTTGGTTGATAATATGCACAAAAAATATCGTCGTGGACGTGCTGCTGCTTTGAATATGGTAATTACTGAAACTGGTGCTGGTAGTGCTGTAGCAAAAGCTTTACCAAGTTTAGCAGGTAAATTAACTTCGAATGCAATTCGTGTTCCTGTTCCAAATGGATCTTTGGTTGTCTTGAATTTAGAAGTTAGTAAAGATACTTCTGTAGAAGCGGTAAACAATTTGATGAAAGATGCTGCATTGAACGGAGAATTAGTTGAGCAAATTAAATTTTCGTTGAACAATGAATTGGTTTCTTCGGATATTGTTGGAACTTCTGCTCCGTCGATTTTCGATAGTAATGCGACAATTGTTTCTGCCGATGGTAAAAATGTTGTGATGTATGTTTGGTATGATAACGAATATGGATACAGTCACCAAGTAATGCGTTTAGCAAAACACATTGCAGGTGTTAGAAGATATACATACTATTAATAGTATTTTTTCCCTTTATTTAAAATTAATCCGTTAACATTTATTTGTTAGCGGATTTTTTTTGTAGGATATTCATTTAAAAATACTTAAGTAAATTTTATGTATTATTTTTGTTAATGTTATATTAATATTAGTTTAGAAAATTAACTTTTTTTAAAAAAAACTTAAAACAATTTATCGTATGAAAAAACTTTACTTTTTTAAATCATCCTTATTAACATTATTGTTATCAGGATTTGCTTTTGGACAGGGAACAGAAACTTTTGAGTCCCAAACAGCATTAAGTAGTTCTTATGCAACAGGATCATTTACTGGAGAAACAGGAGGAATTGTATGGAATTATACAAATGCAAGAAATGAAAGTACATATCCAATCACAAATAAAGGAATCCTATTTCAAGCTTCAGGAAATACATTAGAAACTACAATTTCTAATGGAATCGGAAAATTATCTTTTGATGTCAGAAAAGCTTTTACTGGAGGTTCAAATAATAGAAAGATTGAAGTATTAGTAGATAATGTAGTTGTTTACACTTCACCAACATTTGGAAAAGCACAAACGGATGCTACTATTCATTCATTTGAAGTAGAAATAAATAAGTCAGAGGCAGCTGTTATTACATTTAGAAATGCAGGACCACAACTTACTTTAGATAATATTTCTTGGACTGCCGCTGGAATAGCAACGGAAAAACCAGTTGTGTCTCCACGAACAATTACAGGAACTTATGGTGTATTATTGCCTGATGGAGCTGTGACAGCAACTAATAATCCTACCTTTTGGACTCAAACAGGTATTTTACCTTTAGGAATTACATTTGATAATGGCGTTTTCTCAGGTACACCTGAACAAGCAGGAACATTTACAGCACAGGTAGCAGCCACAAATCAATATGGAACTTCTGATCCGGCTACTATAACTTTTGAAATTGCAAAAGCAAACCAAACAGTAGATTATAACTTTGAAGCTTTAGTTCAAAACCAAGGAACCACTTTTTCTGGTTTACCATCACAAACAGATCAAGGGTTAAATATTGTGTATACTTCTGCTGATAATTCTATTGTTTCTATAAACGGAAATAGCTTATCATTTGATGGTATTGGTTCTACAACTATTAATGCAACTGCCGTTAGTAATAATAATTATAACGAATTTAGTACAACTTTTGATGTTTCAGTAACAGATCCTAATGCTACTTATTGTTTTGAGGAAACATTTGATGGTTTAAATGGTAATAATACAAGTACTGCAGGATCTAATAAGGCTTGGAATGGGAATTCTAATTTTCCTACTGTAGTTACTGTTTATCAAGCAGGAAATGCTATTAGGTTAGGTTCAAGTAATAACAAAGGGGGGATAACATCAAAAGTGTTAGATCAAATAGCTGGTAATGTAATAGTTTCTTTTGATGTAAAAGGTTGGACAGCAATTGAAGGAAGTGTCAATGTTACATTAGGTTCAGAAACTAAAAATGTTGTTTATACAGCGAAAATGGCAGATAATTTCGAAACACAAACTGTAAGTTTTGAAAACGTAGCTGCTGGTTCTACTTTAAAATTAGAAACATCGGCAAAAAGAGCATTTATTGACAATGTTAAAATTCAATGTTCAACAGCTGAAAACTCTACAACTTGGGACGGAACTGCATGGTCTAATGGAACGCCGGATCTTACAAAAGATGTAATCATCAAAGGTAAAGTAACAGTTGATACGCAATTAGAAGCTAAAACGTTTACAGTTTCAGATGCTGGAGGTTCAGTTGTCGTAAAGTCAGGTGCTCGTTTAATCGTTGATGGGAAGATCGACAATCAAGCTGGTCTTACAGGATTAGTTGTAGAAAATGGTGGTAATTTAATCCAAAATCAAAACGTTGCTAACTCAGGAGCAATTACAGTTAACCGCGATAGTAAATCGATGGTTCGTAATGATATGACGTTCTGGTCTTCTCCGGTTCAGCAGGAAGCATCGCAACAAACTATACGTTCATTCTCTCCGGAAACATTATACAATCGTTTTTGGACATATAATGAAACAACAGATGAATTTACTCAGATTTTAACTTCAGATACAGACTCAAAATTATTTGAACCAGGTAAAGGGGTTTCTATCCGTGTTAAAAACACTTTACCAACAGGGCAAAATACAATTCATAATGGTGCATTTTTAGGTGTTCCGTTCAATGGAGATATAACAGTTCCTGTTCAATTTACAGCAAATGGATACAATTTAGTTGGTAACCCTTATGCTTCTAACATTAATGTGGAAAAATTCTTATTAGCAAATGAGAATGTTAATTCATTATATTTCTGGACACATCAATTCCCTGTTGGTTCTTCAGAATATGCAAATAATTATGCCGCATTCAACGTTGTAGGTGGTGTTATTCCTGATTTGTCAAACATTTCTGTTGGACAAGGATTTATCGTAGGACTTTCTCAAGCTACACCTACAGTTAATTTTAACAATACAATGAGAACTTCGCAAGATGCATTTTTCTATAAAAATTCAATTGCAGAGAAAAACAGAATTTGGTTAAGTTTATCAAAAGAAAGTAAAACAATTAGCCAAATTTTATTAGCTTATATGGATGGAGCTACAAACGATGCGGATAATCAAATTGATGCAAAAGTGATGCAAAGAGGATCTTCAGCAATCTACTCATTGATTAATAATGAAGTATATGCAATCCAAGGACGCAGCTTACCTTTTAAAACTGATGATGTCGTAAAATTAGGTTTTGAAACTTTAGAGCAAGGAAATTACACAATCAATATAGAGAAAGCTGATGGGTTGTTTGAAAAAGGACAGATTGTTTATTTAAGAGATAAAGAGTTAAATCAAGTACATAACTTATCAGAATCAGCTTATTCATTCACTTCTAAAGCAGGAATATTTGATACTCGTTTTGAACTTGTGTATACAAATAAAACATTAGGTACAGATGAATTGTCAAAAGAAAATGTTATTGTTTATACTAAAAACAATACAATTGTAGTGGATGCAAAACAAAATAAAATTTCTTCGGTAGAGTTGTATGATATTCAAGGAAGAAAAATATTTGTGAAAAATAACATTCGTGCAAGTGTTTACCAAGTTGAATCTTCTGCAAAAGGAATTTTAGTTATAAAAGTTCTGACTGAAGACGGAAAAGTTAAGACTCAAAAAGTTGTAAACAAATAATTTAACATCTAATAAAATAGTACAATATGAAAAATATAAAACAAATTATCTTAGTTGCAGGAGTTTTGCATTGTTCAATAGGTCTATCTGCTCAAGAAAATAAGATTTCGTTCTTTGAATCAACTAATCAAAATGAAAGTTCTGCTAGACCAGGAACCGGTGGTGGTGGAACAGATGTTGAAGATGCTGATCCAGTACCAATCGATGATTATTTACCATTATTGGTAATAGGGGCAGGATTGGTTGCTTTACGTTTCAGAAAGCAGTTATTAAAAAACTAATTTCTAAATTGTTAAGTCCCTAAAAAAATAAAACGGAATTAGACCAATAAAATTTTATTTTAACCGTAAAATTTATCGGAATTTTTACGGTTTTTTTTTT
>NZ_DDBA01000026.1:0-4831 GCF_002333005.1 Empedobacter sp. UBA2044 | reverse complement strand
ACAAAATTTTGGACAGTGTCTTTTTATATGTTTTTTAATTATTGTTTAAATAATTCATTAAATTTTCTCTCCTCCTCTTTCATCATTTCATCAAATTCTACTTGAGTTATCGATTTACCTTTTGTTGGTTTATTTATTTTTAATTTATCACTCACTTCAACTTTTGTTGCTAAATAAATTTGTTTGTTTACGGAATTTTCTTCTTTATTCGTCAAAATTAATTTTAGAATAATTCCTGGTAATCCTTCATAATTAGAAGGTCCATTTTTTATTTTAATTGTTGACGCATACCAAGCTTCAACAAATGAATTTTCAGAAACTTGTAAAGTTGCTTTTTTAACATCGAACCCTAAAATTTTATCTTTATCTTTTGCTAATATCCAATTTTTGGTTGTTATAGAATCGGTTATTAACATTTTTTTTCCGTTATAGTTCACTTCAGAAAGAGTTGATTTGTCAACTAAATTTTTATAATAAATTCCTCCTGGTCCACTTATAAAGGAAATTGAGACTCCTGATCTACCCTGAGAGTTATCAATTCTATCTATTCTTTGGAAAAGCGATTCTTTATCAGAACTTAAAAACTCAAAATACAATCTATTTTCGTTACTGTTTTTTAATCGTTCTTTGACAACAGCATCTTTTGCATTTTCAATATCAAATTCATTTCGAAATTCGTATTCTATTTGTATTTTTTCTTGACAAAATGTATTTACAAAACACAATAACATTACAAATGAAAGTATATTTTTCATATAGATTCTTATTTTTTTCTAATTTCTGTGGCTTTGGATAGTTAATTGAATCATAAATTATTTTCCCATTCAAATAATAATTCTATATCTATTCTTTCTCCTTTTGGGAATATAAAATTACTGTCTATTTTTCTTAATTTTTCTTTAACTCTTTCTGGCGTTTCAAATTTTAATTGTGGATATTCTTTGATGCTTTTTACAGCATACGTTTTATTTTCTAAAGGATTTTTTATTGTACTTACTTCTATCTTTTTCACGTCCTTTAATTGCCAAGAATATCTCCCGCTGTCTTCATTAACACTTACTATTGCGCCAGGAAGTCCATGCAATTTCCATGGTCCAACATTTACAGGAATATCTAATGTGTACCAAGCTGTATAGTTTCGCCCTCTGAAAGTAGCAGTCGCTTTTTTAAGATTATAATCATTTTCTACTTTTGTTTCATTTGATAATTCCCATTTGATAGTTGGTATTTTTTCTGTAAAATTCATCATTTCAATATCAATCTGTTCTTGAATGACCATTTCTAATTTTTTGAAATTACTATAAATTAATTCATTATCAATCACCTTTTCATCTATAACTAATGAAGTGCTGTTTTTTTCACTCTTTGCTTTTTCTTTTAGTTTTATTACCGTATATAAACTTACCTTATTAGGAACGTCATATACTAATGTTGTGTTATATGTATTTGTTCTATTCAATATTGAAACATGATTATTGAACTGATAATCAAGCTTATAGATTTGCGCATAAATAGAATTAGCAATACAAAATAAAACTATTAATAATAGTGGCTTTAATTTCATTTATTATTTATTTTATAATAGCCTGATTAATTATAATCAGGCTATATTAATGTAGTTGATATTAGTTAATTCAATTATGAATGATCTGCAATATATTGCTCTAAATACTTATCAGCTTGATAATTACAATTTAACTCTGAAGTAGCATAAACTATTGTATAAGCAAGTAATTTACCATTACCATCACGAATTGTTATTTCACAATTATTAACATCTTCAGAAGTATTATAATTTATAACTGATGATAATTCTTTAACTTCATTTGTAATTTTTGTTTCTGTTTCGTTTGCCATAGCAAAAGTTCCGATAAGTGCAAAAGCACTTGCTAATAAGATTTTTCCATTTTTTTTAGTTTAAATATTGTTGTTAATATTTCTAAATTAATATTTTTTTTAAAAAACAAAAAATTTTAAATACTTAATTTAAGAAATATTTAAAAATGAAGTTTTTTACATTAGAGTTGAAATATCTTATAACACCTTTTATGTTAAGTAAAAGGTGTTTTTTATATTTTAGAATATCAATTTTCAAGTGGATATTTTCTTCAAAAATTTATAGTACAATAACTAATTCTACATTTATTGTGTTTAACCAAATCCACTACTCTACTAAATCGTTAAAAATTAATCAAAAAACAGAAGAAGTATCTTATAACATTCAAAACGTTTGTACTTTTGTCTTATAAAAAAATATCCAATATGAAGCATCAAGCAGTAGAAGGTTTTTCGAAATTATCGAAAGAAGGAAAAATTGAATGGGTTGTCAATGAATATTTGAATGGCGATGAAAAAGCAATTCAAATCATGAAACAATATTGGAATGATGATGCAGATTTACAAAAACTGCACGACGAATTTTCAGAAAATACAGTTTCTAATTTCTATATGCCGTTTGGTTTAGCACCAAACTTTTTAATCAACGACGAATTATATGCCATTCCAATGGCTGTTGAAGAGTCGTCTGTTGTTGCTGCGGCTTCTAAAGCTGCGAAGTTTTGGCAAACACGTGGTGGTTTCAAAACAACTATTTTATCCACAACAAAATTGGGTCACGTTCATTTTATGTACGAAGGCGACAAAGAAAAGTTACAAAATGCATTTGAAACAACGATTAAAAATCAATTAATCGAAACGACAAATGATATCACCAAAAACATGCGTGCGCGTGGTGGTGGTATTTTAGCTTTGGAATTAATTGATAAAACTGCTGATTTAGAAAACTATTATCAAATAAAAGCGTCTTTCGAAACAATGGATTCGATGGGTGCAAACTTTATCAATTCTTGTTTAGAACAATTTGCCAAAACATTACGCAACGAGATAGAAGCTGATTCTACTTTTACAGATGATGAAAAAGATTCAGTTCAAATCGTGATGTGTATTTTATCGAATTATACGCCAGATTGTATTGTTCGTGCAGAGGTTTCTTGTCCTGTTGAGCAATTGGCAGAAGGAAATGTAACCTCAGAAGAGTTTGTAGAAAAGTTTTTGCGCGCTGTTCGCATTGCAGAAATAGAACCATATCGTGCAACAACACATAACAAAGGAATTATGAACGGAATTGATGCGGTTGTGATTGCAACAGGTAACGATTTCCGTGCTGTAGAAGCTTGTGCGCATACATATGCGGCGAAAGATGGGCAGTATTCTTCGTTAACACACTGTGAAGTGAAAGATGGAGTTTTTCGTTTTTGGATTGATTTACCAACTGCTCTTGGTACAATTGGTGGATTGACAGCTTTGCATCCGTTAGTAAAATTAGCAATGGGAATTCTTGGGAAACCGAATGCTAAAGAATTGATGGGATTTGTTGCTGTTGCAGGTTTAGCGCAAAACTTTGGTGCATTACGTTCTTTGGTTACAACTGGAATTCAGAAAGGTCACATGAAAATGCACTTAATGAATATCTTGAATCAGTTAGAAGCAACTGAAGAAGAAAAGAAATATTTTGTCAATTATTTTAAAGATAAAACGGTTTCTCATCACAATGTTATCGAAGAGTTTTGCAGATTACGTGGTGTAAAAAATGTAGAAGAGATCAAAAAAGAGAAGTAATCTAACAAATGCGAATTTGGTCTGTTCATCCGAAATATCTCGATGCAAAAGGAATTGTAGCACTTTGGCGCGAAACGCTTTTGGCAAAAAATGTTTTGGAAGGCAATACAAAAGGTTATAAAAATCATCCGCAATTAACTCGTTTCAAAGCAATTGAAAAACCGCTTGAAGCGATTAATCAATATTTAGCAAAAGTTTGGGACGAAGCCACAAGACGAGGATATAATTTTGACCGAAATAAAATTGATTCTGATTTTACAAAGATTAAAATTGAGGTTACAACAGGTCAAATGCAATATGAATTCAACCATTTATTAAAGAAGTTAGAACAAAGAGATCCTGAGCGATTCAAACAATTTGAAAACCTTAAAATGTTTGATTGCGCGGAGATTTTTGAAGTAAAAGAAGGAGAGATAGAAAAATGGGAGATCATTTCTTAGAAGAATATTTTGCGAAAGCAAAAGAAAAACAACGCGAACACAAAAAGTTTTTGGAGAAGTTGAAGAAGAAACCGCCTAAAAACTTGGATCAGAAAATGGAAGAAATTCACGAAGATGTTTTCAATCGTATTGATTGTCTTTCTTGCGCGAATTGTTGCAAAACAACTGGTCCACTTTTTACACAAAAAGATATTGAGCGTTTAGCGCATGTTTTTCGAATCAAACCAAGTCAATTTATTGATAAATATTTACGAATTGATGAAGATAACGACTACGTTTTGCAGCAAGTTCCTTGTCCGTTTTTGGATAGTGAAAATTATTGTTTGGTTTACGAAGATCGCCCGAAAGCTTGCCGTGAATATCCACATACAGATCGCAAAAAGTTTTATCAAATAAATCATTTAACGATAAAAAACACATTGATTTGTCCTGCGACTTACGAAGTTGTAGAACAAATGCAGAAAGAAATAAAAGTATAAATGGAAACACCTCTAAAAATAATCGCATTTATTATGTTGATATTTCCGACAATTTATCAAGGAATTGCTGGATTTAGAACCAAAGATGCTACTGTTGTAAAAAAAATTGCTTGGCGCGCCGTTTTGATGCAAATCATGGGAACGCTTTTGGCTTATTTTATCTTCATAAAAATTGGTCAAGACAAACAAGTTGCCATTTATGTTGGCTTTATGTTTTTTACGTCGCTTGCAATTTTAGTGCTGATTCAAAACATTTTGATTTACTTAAAAAATAATATGTAACGTCCTGAAAAA
>NZ_DDBA01000048.1:0-6437 GCF_002333005.1 Empedobacter sp. UBA2044 | reverse complement strand
TTTTAGGGAAGATTACACATTCAACTTTATTTTATAATTAGTAATAGTAAAGAGTCTTATGAATTTAATAACAACAGACTTATTTATACTAATTTAGTATATAAGAAAGTGATAGCTTTCACAAGCTATAGTATTACAAACGGTGAATATAAAGATTCTTATAAAAAGAAATCTAATGGACAATTAATTCAATTGTATGCTGATAATAAAATAGTTTGTCGTATTAAAGAAGTTCATAATAAATATGTGTTTGATGAGATTCTATCTTATTTAAAAACTAATTATCCTGAAATAAAAAAGAATGAAGATTTTGAAATAAGTTTTGTAGAAAAAGAATATATTATAATTACATCATTGACTTTCTCCTCTTTAATAATATTTATTTTATCTTTTAGCATAGAAAATTATCATCCTGATAAAATACAAGAATACAAAACCATTAAAGGTCATATGGCTTATCAACCAGAAATAGATTTTAGTGGAAAAAGAAAAAATCGAAAAGAATATTTAATCTTTAAATTAAAAGAATATCCTCAAATAAATTTCGAAGCCAATTCGATTTATTATTTATGTTTGGAGGAGTAGTATTAGTTGGATTTATTACATATAATATTTATAACATAACAAGAATTTTAAAATAAAAAAAGGAACTCAAATTTGAGTTCCTTTACTATTTTGATTAAGAATATTCTTATCCTAAAACTTTTGCAACTGTAGCTCCAATATCAGCAGGAGATGCAACAACGTGGATTCCACATTCTTCCATAATTGCCATTTTAGCTTGTGCTGTATCATCAGCTCCACCAACGATAGCTCCAGCGTGTCCCATTGTACGACCTTTTGGTGCAGTTTGTCCTGCAATAAATCCTACAACTGGTTTAGTTCCATTTACTTTAATCCAACGAGCAGCCTCAGCTTCTAATTGTCCACCAATTTCACCAATCATTACGATACACTCAGTTTCTGGGTCATTCATAAATAATTCAACAGCTTCTTTCGTTGTAGTTCCAATAATTGGGTCTCCTCCAATTCCGATTGCTGTAGAAATTCCGTAACCAGCTTTTACAACTTGGTCAGCAGCTTCGTAAGTTAAAGTTCCTGATTTAGAAACGATACCAACTTTACCTTTTTTGAAAATGAAACCTGGCATAATACCAACTTTTGCTTCCTCAGAAGTGATAACACCAGGACAGTTAGGCCCGATTAATGTTACATCTCTTTGATCAACATACGCTTGTACTTTTACCATATCTTCTACTGGAATACCTTCTGTAATACAGATAATTACTTTGATACCTGCTTCTGCAGCTTCCATTACAGCGTCAGCAGCGAATGCTGGTGGAACGAAAATAATAGAAACGTCTGCTCCTGCTTGATCAACAGCATCTTTTACTGTGTTAAAAATTGGTAACCCTAAGTGAGTTTGTCCTCCTTTCCCTGGAGTTACACCACCTACTACTTGTGTTCCATATTCAATCATTTGCTCAGCATGAAAAGTTCCTTCTTTCCCTGTGAAACCTTGAACGATTATTTTTGAATCTTTGTTTACTAATACAGACATTGTGATTTTTAATTTACACAAATATAAAAGGAGTTTTGCATTTTAAAAAATATTCAATGTAAAAAATACACTAAATCTTTATTGGAACAGGACAAAAAAGGATAAGATATTTATCATAAAAAAAGCCGACCAAACGGTCGGCTATAAAATATTTTCTATAGATAATTTTATTTTCTCTTGTAATCGCGAACCATTATCTCTGTGACAGCCATTTTTTTATACAATCCTCGAGCCTCTTCAGCTGGATAACCAAAATATGTTTTTCCTCCTTCCAGAGATTTACTAACTCCTGCTTGTGCTAATAATACCGCTTTTGTACCGATTGTTACACCACTTGTAATCCCAACTTGTCCCCAAATAGAAACTTCGTCTTCTACATTTACACAACCAGCAATTCCAACTTGCGAAGCAATCAAACATTTTTTACCAATAATTGTATCGTGACCAATCTGAATTAAATTATCCATTATTGTTCCTTCACCAATAATTGTAGAAGCAGAAACTCCTCTATCTATCGTACAATTCGCACCAATTTCTACATTATTTTCGATGATAACATTTCCGACAGATTTTAAACGATCAAAACCTGTTTCGCGGTTTTTGTAGTAAAATGCATCAGCTCCTAAAACTGTTCCCGAACGAATAATTACATTATCTCCGATAATTGCATAATCATTGATTGAAACATTAGAATGAATCACACAATTTTTTCCAATTTTGACATGATTTCCTATAAATGCGCCTGGCTGAATAATTGTTCTTTCACCTATTTCTGCAGAATCAGAAATTTGTTTTGTAGCAGCTTCAAACGCCATAAAATGTTGTCCAATTTTGACAAAATCACGGAAAGGATCATCAGAAATCAACAAAGCTTTTCCTTCTGGACAATCAACTTCTTTGTTTATCAAAACAATTGTAGCATTCGATTGTAACGCTTTATCATAATATTTTGGATGATCAACAAAAACTATATCTCCCGCTTCTACACGGTGAATTTCATTGATTCCTTCTACTGGAAAATTTTCGTCTCCAATAAATTTTGCATCGATAATTGATGCTATATCTTTTAATTGATGTGTTTGTGGAAATTTCATCTTTCTCTCCTTTTAAAAAGTCTACAAATATAAAAATAAAAAAGCTGTCAAAAAATGACAGCTTTAATGATTTATGAATTGAATTTCATTATTTTTTCTTGAAAACCATTGTTTTAACATCATTAGCAAACAAAACTAATTTTCCGTCTATAATTTCGTATTTGTTTACATTGTTAAAACGCTCTCCAAAAGCATCAGAATCTACTCCTTGACAAGCCATACGCGTAGTTGCGATGTTTTTTACAGTCAATGAATTACCAACCGCTACATAAGCTCCTGTCAAATTATTACATCCATCATTACCAGAAACTTTGTTATTTTGGAATGTTAATGTAGGTTTTTGATTTGGGAAACGATCATCTAATGATTTTGCACTTCTATCTTTACCAATAAATTCTTCTAATTCCCAAGAGCCTGCTAAAGTACCAGGACGAACAAAAGTCATGATGACAATATCACCTTGGATTAATAATAATTTATTATCTGAAATAGAATATTTTAATTTTCCATTTAATTTTGAACTGAAATTAGAATCTTCTACATTTTGACAAGCTTTCATCGTAGACATCATATTACCAAAAGTTATTTCATTTCCAGAAATTGTAACTCCTCCATTCATAGTGTTACAACCATCCGAAGCATTTAACATACTATTTGAAACAAAATTAAGATAAGGTGTTCCTATTGGATAAGCTTCTGCAATAGTACCTGCCTTCATAAAATTAATTTGGCTCAACTCCCATTTCCCTAAAATAGAGTTATCATTTGTGTTTTCAGTATTACCAATCACGTTATTAACAGTAGAACAAGATGTTAAAAATCCTGTTGCTAAAATTGCTGCAAAAGATATTTTTAAAAGTGTTGATTTCATCAAATTTAATTTCAAGTTTCAGTCTAATATACGAATATCATACCAAAATCTCAAAAATGTTAAAATTCGTTTCTACAAAGGTTTTGAAAAGATGAAGCCAAGTAAAGAATTTGTTTTAATTTTGAGAAATAATTTGTTTATATAATTTTCAAAAAATAATTCAATTTGATTTCTCAAAGAACGATAGATATAATTTTCGAAACAGCTCGTGTAGAAGAAGTTGTTGGTGATTTTGTTACCCTAAAACGTGCAGGTTCTAGCTTAAAAGGACTCTCGCCTTTTGGTAATGAAAAGACACCTTCTTTTGTTGTTTCGCCTGCCAAACAAATCTGGAAAGATTTTTCTTCTGGAAGAGGTGGAAATGTTGTGACTTTTTTGATGGAAGTTGAACAATTTACTTATCCAGAAGCGTTGCGATGGCTGGCAAAACGTTATAACATCGAGATTGAAGAAGATGGTGAATATACTTTTGAGCAACAACAAGAAGAAAAAGACCGAGAAAGTTTATATATCTTGACTGATTTTGCGAAGAAATTCTTCACTAATCAATTGCATAATTCGGAAGAAGGAAATTTAATTGGTCTGAGTTATTTCCGTGAACGTGGTTTCACCAAAGAAACTATCGATAAATTTGAACTTGGTTATTCGCCAAAACAATGGGATGCTTTTGCTGAATATGCTTTAAAAAATGGTTATTCAAAAGAATTAATTGAAGAAGCTGGTTTAGCAACTTTCAAAGAAGATAATAAGAAATATGATAAGTTTCGCGAACGTGTTATGTTTCCTATTTATAGTTTTTCTGGTAGAACATTAGGTTTTGGTGGACGAATTTTGCGAAATGATGCCAAAGCTGCTAAATATTTAAACTCTCCCGAAAATAAAATTTACCATAAAAGTAAAACGCTTTACGGATTATTTCAGGCAAAGCAACACATTATAAAAGCCGATCAATGTTTTTTGGTTGAAGGTTATACAGATGTTTTGTCTCTGCATCAAGCTGGAATACAAAATGTGGTGGCGAGTTCTGGAACAGCACTTACAAATGAGCAAATTCGTTTGATAAAACGTTTGACAGAGAACATCATTGTGATGTACGATGGCGATAATGCTGGTATCAAAGCTTCTTTTCGCGGAATTGATATGATTTTGGAACAAGAAATGAATGTCAAAATTCTATTGTTACCAGAGGGCGAAGATCCGGATTCGTTTGCGAAAAAACATTCGACAACAGAAATCGAAGCGTATATAAAAGAAAATGCCTCCGATTTCATTCGTTTTAAGGCAAATGTTTTGTTGGAAGATGCGAAGAATGATCCTATCAAAAAAGCGGAATTAATTAGAGAAATTGTCAAATCGATTTCACTTATTCCGAATATTATCAAGCAGGAGGTTTACATTGCAGAAACTTCTAAAATTATGGAAATTCGAGAAGAGGTTTTGTTCAAAGAATTGGCTCAATTGCAAAATTCTGCCGATAAATCAACTTCTTCGTCTTCTCATATTACAGATAATTCGCGAACGAAAAAACCTTCTATTTCGGTTGTTGCTTCTACAAAAGAAGTAATTAATGTTCAACAAACTGTAGAAAATGAAATCATTAAGCTAATTATGCAATTTGGTGATTTGGAAGTTGATTTGAAGAACGAGAACAACGAGCTATATAAAACAACGGTTAACCAAGAAATTATTTCTCAATTTGATGAAAACGAGTTGAGTTTGAGTAATCCACTTTATCAATCTATTTTAGAAGAAGTGAAAGTTGGTTTGAGAAATGATGAATTGCGAACAGGAACTTATTTTTCGCGATTAACCAATCCAGAAATTGTACAGCTTGCTTCAGAAATGATGTTGGAAAAACATAATTTGAGTGAAAACTGGACAGTAAAACAAGGCATCAACATTAAGAAAAAAGAAGAATTTGTGCACAAAGATTTATTTGATGTTTTACTTCGCTTCAAAATTATTTACATAGATAATATGATTAAAGAATTGATGCATCAAACAAAAAATCCTGAATTATCAATTGAAGAAACGAATCAAATTCTTCAACAAATTATGCGTTTTACTGGATTAAAAAATATCTTAAATCAACATCTTAATCGCGTCATTTAATTTAACATTTACTGATTAAAATCACAACTAACTGACTAATAAATATTTACATAAAAATTACAAATAGTTCTTAAAAATTTTAATAAGTGACTATATTTTTAACTTATTGTTAACAATTCTTTCTAAAGCTACTAAACATAGACATTTAGGTCTCTTTTATTTTCTGAAAATCATTAGAAAAAACTATGCATGTACAAACAAAATCTATTATGCTTATTTTAGATAAAGATTCAGAAAGAACTAAAGAATGACAAAGAATATTTTAACATTATTAGTAATGCTGATGATTATCCCAATGGCTCAAGCTAAAGGAAAATCAAACTTTTCAATAGAAAATCCGTTACCAGTTACTATAACTAAAAATTTGAAACTTAATTTAATCAATAAATTTTCAGATTTTAATAAAACAGATAACACTGCGATTTCGGAAATTGTTGAAAAAGCTGGAAAAAAAGTAAGTGGAATTGTATCATGGTATGCTGATAAATTTCACGGTAAAAAAACTTCTAGTGGCGAGTTATATAACAAAAATAACTTAACTGCAGCCCACAAAACTTTACCATTCGGTACAAAAGTCAAAGTAACCAATACAAATAACGGAAAATCTGTTGTTGTAAAAATAAACGATAGAGGACCACATACAAAATCTCGTTTATTGGATTTGAGTAAAGCAGCGTTTACTTCTATAGGTTCTATTAATGCGGGAACATTAAACGTAGAAATGGAAGTTGTAGAGTAAAACAATTTTTAGATATTAAAAAAGAAAAGGATTGAACATTGTTCAATCCTTTTCTTTTTT
>NZ_DDBA01000050.1:0-25428 GCF_002333005.1 Empedobacter sp. UBA2044 | reverse complement strand
TATTTCAGGACGGGACATATTTCTCACTAAAGTCCAACATGAATATCTTTCGTAGTGGCTTCTTTTTGAGAAGTTTTATATTTTGAATCATAGTTCCAAATAATCTTATCTGAAATGGTTTTTCCATTAAGATTAGTTTCTGCAATGATTATGTTTTCACCTTTTTGCAATTGAACATTTTCAGCAACGAAATGAATCTTATTATAGCCATTTTTTACATTTTCAATCTTTTTACCATTTACAGTTAACGTTGGCGTTCCTTGATTAGAGAAGATTGTAACAGTTGTAAATTCATTTCCTCTATTTACCATTCTACGTTGCGTTAAATAAACAACAGGTTCTTTGCTCCAATTTGCTTTATACCAATAAAAAGGATCTTTTTTAATTTTTCGATCAAACGAAACCAAACCTTTGAAATTTCTTGGATTAACATTTAATCGTGTAATAGGCGTTGCAAAATCGAAAGTATTCCAAACATAAGATCCCAAAAATATTGGATGTTTTTCTATTGTTGCCCAATGAACAATATGAAATTTAGTTGCAAATTCTTCTGGAAAAAATGCAGGATCACTCCATTGATTTCCATAGTTCCCAGCAACTTCAACTTGATCTTCAGGTTTTGCTTCTGCGCCATATTCAGAGAAAATGATTTTGTAATCTTTGAATTTTTTCGAAATTTCATTCGCCCAAGTTTCAACATCTTCTTTGTCTGTCAAATTTTCTACTTCGCCATTGTACCATCCAAAATAATGATTAATTCCTTGTATATCCGCATTATTATTAACTGGATGATCGACCACATTATAACCACTTACTTGTACTGTATAACGATCAGAATCTTCTGTTTTAGCTAAGTCATTTAGCTTTGTTGTCAATTCGATGGTGTAATTATTTGGCGAATAAACTTCATTGTGTAATCCCCAAGTGTAAATAGATGGATGATTGTAATTTTGACGAATCAACTCTTTTAATTGTTGCATTGCATTATTTTCTTCCAAGGTTGTAACCTGATTCACAAACGGAATTTCTGCCCAAACAATCAATCCTAGACTATCACATTTCGAGTAAAAATAATCAGATTGTTGGTAATGAGCTAATCGAATAGAAGTTGCACCAATTTCTTTTATAATTGCTAAATCTTCATCGTGATCTTCATTTGATAAAGCCGAACCTTTTCCCCAGCGATCTTGATGTCTTGTCACGCCATAAAGCGGATATTTTTTGTCGTTTAAGAAGAAACCTTCGTTCGCTTTTAGTTCAAATTTACGAATACCCAAAGGTTGTGTTACTTCATCTAAAACTTGATTATTTTGTTTGATTTATGTCACTACTTTATATAAATATGGATCTTCTAATCCATTCCATAAATGTGGATTATTAACCTTAATATCTTGAATAATTTCTTGTCTTCCTTGTGGTGATAGAGTGTAAGGAGTGCTGATAGACTTTACAGTTTTATTGTTATGATCGATGATCGAAGTGAAAATTTCGATGTTATTTGTTTGAGCTGATTTATTATCAACTTTGACTTTAAGATGAATATCAGCCGATTTTTTACTAACATTTTTCTGAGAAATAAAAATTCCAGCCGAAGCAAAATCATTTACAGCAATATTGATAGGATCAGTAACAATTAACGAAACAGGACGATAAATTCCGCCATAAACAGGAATAAAACATGATTAACAGGAATAATTGCTGGATTTTCTTCGTTATTAGCTTTAACCAAAATTTCATTTTCTTGATCAAATTTTAACATTCCTGTCAATTCCAAAACAAAAGCAGAATATCCACCTTGATGACGACCTACAAAATTATAATTTCCGTTGTTTACATCACTTTGATAGCTTACTTTGTTCTTATTTTGAGTTGATTTTAAAGGAGAATTATTCATGTAAACTTCTGCATTTGCTCCAACACCTTCAAATTTGATAAAGATTCGTTTACCTTTCCAGTTTGTTTTTGGCGTAAAAGATTTTCTGTAATACGAATCACCCACATAAAAACGCTCGTTTGTACTATAAAAACCAGGTGTAACTTGGTTCGTTTGCATATCAGTTGCATTCCATGTATGTGGAACTTGAACCAATTGCCAATCGCCTTTGAAGATAGAATTGTAATTAATTTCTGCAGTGGTAAATGGCCCTTTTTTAAAGCTCCAATTAGAGTTGAAGTTTACTATTTCTCGTGCATTTACTATTTGTAAACCGATAAAGAGTAAAATTAGAGATGTTAAATTTTTCATGTGAGTTTTGATAAGCAGTAAAAATAGTAATTTCAAAAATGTAGGCAAAAAAGAAAGCCACTCGATTTGAGTGGCTTTTCTACTTATTTTGAATAGATAAATTATTTATCTAAAACTTCCATATCAAAATATAAAGTTGCATTTGGTGGTACAACACCTCCAGCACCTCTTGATCCGTAACCTAATTCGGCAGGGATAATTAAGAAAACTTTAGAACCTCTGTTGAACATTGTTAATGCTTCCATCCAACCTTGGATTAATCCTGTAACACCAACTGTTGCGTCTAGTGGTTGATTGCGATCGTAAGATGAATCTAATTTTTCACCATCGTTTAAACGTAAAGTATAATGTACTTGAATTGGATCTCCTTGCACAGGTTTTGCTCCGTTTCCTTCTTCTAAAATTACATATTTTAATCCAGAAGGAGTAGTTTGCGCTTTAGCCTCTAATTCTTTTTGACGAGCAATTTCAGCATCTTTTTCAGCTTTTGCTTTCGCTTCAGCTTCAGCTTGTTTTTTTGCATGATTTGCTTTTGCAGTTTCAAAAGCTTCTCCACCGTTATATTTGGCGTATTTATCACCTTTACGAGCGATTTCTACTTTCTCAATCACAACTGGAACAACTGGTTTGTCATCTCTTGTTTTTTCTACATTAGCAATAGAATCTACAACTTCTAAACCTTCTACAACTTGTCCAAAAACAGTGTGTTTACCGTCTAACCATGGAGTTGGAACCTCTGTAATGAAGAATTGAGACCCGTTTGTTGCTGGTCCTGAATTTGCCATAGATAAAACACCTTTTTTATCGTGTTTTAATGTTGCATGAAACTCATCTTCGAAATCGTAACCAGGTCCACCTGTACCTCTTCCGTCTGGATCACCACCTTGAATCATGAAATCTTTGATTACACGGTGAAAAATGATTCCATCATAAAAAGGAATTCCTTTTGCTTTTGCTTTATTTTCTTTTGTACCTTCTGCTAATCCTACAAAGTTAGCAACAGTCATTGGAGCTTCTTCTTCGTATAATTTGATTGTCATTGCACCATGATTTGTTGTCATTTTTGCATACAATCCGTCTTCTAAACTTTTAAATTCTTCTTTACTCATCGATTTTGGAATTTTAACGCCACAACTAACAAGAGTAGTGATGACAGTTAAGATTAATAATATTTTTCTCATTTTAACTTTACAGTCTTTGTGTTTATTAGTGTTTTTTTATTTTTAAAACTTTTACATCCATAATAATAGGCGAGTCTGGAGCAATTTTTTGTGTATCACCATAACCTCCATAAGCTAAAAACGAAGGTAATAATAATTTAGCAGTTTCACCTTCAGGAATTAATTGCAAACCAGCTTGTAAACCTCTCACAATATCAGCTTTTCCTAAAATTATTTTCTGAACTTTATTATCGTTAAACGAATATAAAATATTGTTTTCGAGATCAGTTACTTGATATTCAAATTCGATGTAGTCTCCATTATTTGCTGTAGAAGCTGTTCGTTGACCACTATTTGAAATCCAAAAGCCCGAACTCGTTTTAACAAATTTTAGGTCAGATGTTTTCATATAATCATCAAACCATTGTAATTCTTCTTGATGCAATAATTTTCCACGTTCTTGCGAACGTTTCATAAAATCGTCATTGGAATATGAAACGGGATATTGTATGACTTTTTGATCACAACTCATTAACGCAAAAACAGCGAAAGTGAATAAAATAACTTTTTTCATTAGATAACGATACTAGCTAATTTTTCTTGATATTCTGGTAAAAGGGATTGGAAATAAGCAATTGTTTCTTCCATATTCATATCCGAACGACCTCCAGAAGCATTCATATGACCGCCGCCATTGAAATGTTTGCGAGAGAATTCATTCACATCAAAATCACCTTTCGAACGTAACGAAATTTTAATGAAATTATGATGTGTGTCTTCAATAAAAATTACAGAAAAGATAAAATTTTCTACACTCAAACCATAATTTACAAAACCTTCTGTATCTCCTTTTTGAAAACCATTTGCTAGTAAATCTTCACGTTTTAAAAACATGAAAGCTGTTCGATATTCTGGTAAAAAAGTTAGATTATTTAGAGTTAATGATAATAACTTTAATCGTCCTTGTGTTTGTGAATCGTTTACATAAGAAGTAACTTTATCTACTTCTACACCTTTATCAATTAACTCTGCTACAATTCTATGCGTATCTGCCGATGTATTACGAAAACGGAATCCGCCTGTATCCGTCATTATTCCAGTATAAATACATTCAGCAATGCCTTTATCAATTTTATCTAAATCATTCATCGCTTCGATAAAATTATAAACCATTTGACAAGTCGCAGGCATTTCGATATCCGAATACATAAAATCAAATGTATCTGGTTCGCGGTGATGATCGATTAATATTTTTGGAGCTTTCGAACGTTCAACCCAGTTTCCTAAGTCATCAATTCGTTTTACAGTATTGAAATCTAAGATAAAAATCAACTCAGCTTGATGTATAATTGCTTCAGAAACTTTTGGTCGGTAATCTGCAATTACAATATCTTTTGCTGAAGGCATCCATTTTAGGAACTTCGGAAAATCGTTTGGTGAAACAATGTTACACGTATGTCCCAATTTATTCAAATAATGAAACATCGCCAATGTAGAACCTATCGCATCTCCATCAGGATTTTTGTGCGGTATAATTGCAATTTTCTTTGGGGTTGATTTTAACAGAGCTTTTAGCTCTTCGAAATTTGTCATTTGCATAGTTGCAAAGATAAACAAACAAGTGATATTGTAAATTGCTTTGAACAAGAAAACCTCCAAATTTGGAGGTTTTCTTGTTTTTATGAAATATTTATAATTTATAAATCTCTTTTTTTGATAATTAATAAGGATAAACCAAGAAATAAAATGATGTAGAAAACATTTGCAGCAAAATATTCCCATTGTACATGATCCGCAACAAATAATTTTCCTTCCATAATTGCTTTTTGTATATCTACAGAAGGATAATCAATTATTTTTCCGTTCGAGTTAAGTGGTAAATAATTAGTTAAGATTTTAATTTCATTAGGATTTTTTGGAGGATTTTTACCAAAACGAACTAAAAATTCAACAACTTTAGCAACAGATTCTATAATATTCAAAACAATTAAAGATAAAATCGCAAAAGCACTTTTCTTTAATAGGAATGATAAAAACATGGCGAATACAATATAAGCGAAGATTTCGACGAAATATCCTCCTAAGAATTCGATTCCGTTTACAAAATCAAACTTTTCGCTAAAAATAGAACCTAATGCAAAAACTAAAACGCCAACTAAAAGTGTAGAAATCAAAGTTATCACAACGTTCATCAAAACTTTTGTGTTTAAAAATTCAGTTTTAGATAAACCATCAATTGTATTTTGCTTGAAAGTTCCGAAAGAGTATTCGTTTGTAATATTATTAATAACAATAATAGCTAAAAAGAATTTTCCAAAACCAATTAACCACGTAATATTATGCCAAATTATAGGAAACTCTAATGCTCCCAATTTGATTAAATCAACTTCAATTTCATTCATATTTGGTTTGAAATTCGGTAACGTAATTCCCATTAACAGAATCATCACAAAATATAAAATGATGAAAATTCGCGTTCCTTTATTGTAGAATAATTTATTCCATTCTATGCTAAATAATCTTTTCATGTTAGTTCTGTTTTTGGATTAGTTGGAAAAATTGTTGTTCTAAAGATTCTTTACGTTTTACTAAATGATTCACGATAATTCCTTGTTCATAAAGCATTTTGTTAATTTCTGCTGGATCTTTCTCTTCTGATAAAACAGCAAAAAGTTTGTTGTTTTCTTTGGTAACTTTTGAAACGAATGAGAACGTTTTTAGTGTATATTCCAAACTTTCCATATTTTGCGCAGCAACTTCTATACTTCCAAAACTTGAATTCATTTGATCTACAGAACCCGCATAAAGCATTTTTCCTTGATTCAGAACCACTACATGCGAACATACTTTTTCGACTTCGTCTAATAAATGACTTGCTAGAATAATTGTAGTTCCTTGTTGAGCAATTTTAATAATCAATTCACGAATCTGAATAATTCCTTGTGGATCTAAACCATTAGTAGGTTCGTCTAAAATCAGCACTTCAGGATCATTTAATAACGCAGCCGCAATTGCCAAACGTTGTTTCATTCCCAACGAATATTGTTGAAATTTATCTTTTTTACGAGAAAGTAATCCAACTAATTCAAGTTTTTCGTCAATTTTTCCATAATTAACTTCTTTAATATCAGCAACAATTTCAAGATTTTTTTCTGCTGATAAATAAGGATAGAATTTTGGGCTTTCGATAATTGCACCAATTTTTTTTAATGAATCGTTATCTGGTTCTTGATCAAACCATTTCCACGAACCCGCTGTAGGATTGATTACATTAAGAATCATTCCTAATGTTGTCGATTTTCCACTTCCGTTTGGACCAAGTAATCCATAAACGTTTCCTTTTTCTACCGAAAAAGTGACATTGTTGACCGCTGTAAAACTGCCAAATTTTTTAGTAAGTTGATTAATTTCAAGAACTTTATTCATAGTAGTTGAATTTGTTTTCTTTATATGTAGAGTTTTTTGTTAATTTGTTACAATTTAGAATTAATTTAAATAACATGAGAACGATACTTTATACCTTATTAATTGTACTAACAATTCAGGCTAAAGCGCAAAACGGAAAAACTTATCAAATTTATAATCAACAAGAAAAGAAAGTTGATTTTGATAAAATGATTAAAGAATTAGCAAAATATGATGTTGTTTTATTTGGTGAACATCATAATAATGCGGTAAATCATTGGTTGCAATTGCAAACGACAAAAGAATTGTATAAGATAAAAGGAAAACAACTGATTCTTGGAGCAGAAATGTTCGAGCGTCATCAACAAAATGATTTAACGAATTATTTGAAAAGCAAAACGACGGATGATGAGTTTCAAAAGAGTACAAAGCTTTGGAATAATTACAAAACAGATTACAAACCGCTTGTTGATTTTGCGAAAGAAAAGAATTTAGATTTTGTAGCAACTAATGTAACGCGCAAATATGCTTCGTATGTCGCTAAGAATGGACTTGAAGCTTTGGATACAGTTCCAAATAATGAGAAAGCCTTTATTGCGAAACTTCCTATTACCATAGATTATGATGCACCTGGTTATCCTGAGATGATTAAAATGATGGGAGATCATGCTGGAGTGAAGGCAAAACAGTTTGTTGCAGCACAAGCTACAAAGGATGCAACAATGGCAGAATCAATTTTGAATAATTTGAAGAAAAATAATCTATTCATTCATTACAATGGTGATTATCATTCTAAAAATTATGGCGGAATTTATTGGTATTTGAAATATTTTCGACCTGAGCTCAAAATCGCCGTAATTGAAATTCTAGAAAGTGAAGATTTAAATGAAAAATTATCTGTAATTAAATCTAAAAACGAAAATGTTACTACGACAGAATTTATTATAGTATTTCCTAAGGATTCGCCTAAAACCTACTAATTTTACTTATAAGCAGAAAGTTTTATTGATTATTTTTCATATTTTGCATTTTAAAAAATAAAGCAAACAATTAAATACAACTATGGACAGAAGAAATTTTATTAAATCGACTGCTGCAGCATCTACGGTAGCATTAGTATCACCAGATTCATTATTTGATTTTTCATCAAAAATTGATAAGGTGAAAGTAGGAATTGTTGGCTGTGGAATGAGAGGGCAGGTACATTTAGATGAGTTATTAAAAAGAAATGATGTAGAAGTTGTTGGGATCGCTGAACCAGATCAACGAATGATTGATCGTTCAAACAAAATTTTTGCAAAACATAATAAAAAACCTGTAGAGTATTTTAAAGGTTTAGATGGATATAAAAAATTATATAAGAATAAAGAAATGCATGCTGTAATTATAGCTACGCCATGGGAATTTCACGCTGAGCAAACAATTGCAGCAATGAATGCGGGTAAAATTGTAGGTTTAGAAGTGTGTGGAGCGATGAATTTACAAGAATGTTGGGATTACGTAGATACATACGAAAAAACGAAAGTTCCTGTATTCATGATGGAGAATGTTTGTTACCGTCGCGATGTTATGGCTGTAATGAATATGGTTCGTAAAGGAATGTTTGGTCAAATTGTTCATGGACAAGGTGGTTACCAACACGATTTAAGAAATGTATTATTTAATGATGGTAAACAACCTTATGGTGGTGGAGTTGAATTTGGAGACAAAGGTTTCTCTGAAGCTGCTTGGCGTACAAATCATTATGTAAAACGTAATGCAGAATTATATCCAACGCATGGTTTAGGACCAATCGGTACAATGATGGATGTTAACCGTGGAAATAGAATTACACATTTAACTTCTATGGCTTCTCAACAAGCTGGTTTAACTGATTATATCGTGAAGAATGGAGGTGTAGATCATCCAAATGCAAAAGTTAAATTCAAACAAGGAGATATCGTTCAAACAATGTTAAAATGTGAAAACGGAGAAACAATCTTATTAACGCACGATACATCTTTACAGCGTCCATAACTTAGGTTTCCGTATTCAAGGAACTGATGGTATTTGGCAAGATATCGGTTCAGGAGGATTTAGTCAAGGTTTCATTTATTTCGAAGATGAAATGAAACATTCTCACAAATGGGCAAGTTCAGAAGATCATTTAAAAACTTACGATCATCCATATTGGAAAAAATACGAAACTCAGGCAGAAGGTGCTGGGCACGGAGGAATGGATTTCTTCTTAATGAATGATTTTATCGAATGTATTAAAGCAAACAAAGAATTCCCATTCGATGTATATGATTTAGCAACTTGGTATGCAGTAACACCATTAAGTGAAAAATCTATCGAAGGAAATGGTACTTCTCAAGAAATGCCAGACTTTACAAGAGGAAAATATAAAACAAGAAAACCAGTTTTTGGTACAGAAGATTATGGATTCTAAAACCTTATCATTAGTCATTTTAGCAGGTGGAATGGGAAGCCGCTACAAAGGACAAAAACAAATTGATCCAATTGGACCAAGTAAAGAAACGTTGATGGAATATTCAATTTTCGATGCTTTTTCTTGCGGAATAAAACATTTTGTATTCATTATTAATGAACAATTTAATGCAGAAACTAAAAAATATTTTCAAAATTTAATTGAAAAAAATGGAGGTAAAGTAGAATTTGTTCTTCAAACGACGTATACATCTGTTCCGAGAGGAATTTATGATACAATAGAAAAACGTGAAAAACCTTGGGGAACTGGACATGCGTTAATGATTACAAAAAATCATTTAAACAATCCATTTATTGTAATTAATGCAGATGATTTTTATGGTCGTAAAGCATTTGAAAAAGCAAGTGAATTGGTTCAAAACGAAAAAATCACTGCAAATACTTATGGTATGGTTGCGTACAAATTGGCCAATACGATTAGCGAAAATGGTTCTGTTTCTCGCGGAGTATGTACTGTAACTAACGGTCATTTGGAGAATGTTGTAGAACGTACAAATATCTATTCTAACGAAAATGGAGAAATTGTTTTCGAAGAAGATGATAACGTTTTACCATTAGATGGAGATACGGCTGTATCGATGAATTTCTTTGTTTTACATCCTTCTATTTTCAGAAAATTAGAAGATAAATTTGAGGAATTTCTTCACGAAAATGCTTCTCAATTGAAAGCAGAATTTTTCTTGCCGAAAGTTGTAAATGATATGATCAAAGAAGATCAATTGGAAGTGATTGTAGAAAAATCGGATGACAATTGGTTCGGAATGACTTATCCAGAAGATAGAGAAGTTGTAGTAAATTCTATTCACAATTTAATCAATGATCAAAAATATCCAAATTCTCTTTGGACATAAAATATAATGGAGAAAATATTAAAACATTATTTCGAAAATATAGATCAAGTTAGTATTAATCCAATCAGTTCTGGTTGGATTAATTCTACTTATGAAGTTGAGTATGAAGGAAAAAAATATATTTTACAAAAAATAAACACGCACGTTTTTCCTCAACCAGAAGTAATTTCGAACAATATTGACATCATTTCTAGCCATCTAAAAGCAAAGAATTATCAAAATTCGGTAATCGAAATTGTAAAAGATTTGCAAGGAAATTTATTAGCAAAAGAAGATAGAGAAACTTGGAGAATGACTTCTTTTATTCCAAATTCTATTTGTTTTGAGAAAGTGGAATCTGCGGAACAAGCGTATGAAGCGGCGAAAACAATTAGTGAATTTCATTCGTATTTGTTAGATGTTAATGTTGATGAAATTTATCCTTCGATTGTCGGGTTTTTAGATTATCATAAACGTGTAAATGATTTCAAAAATGCATTGAAAAATGCTTCAACAGAGCGTTTAGAAGAAACGAAAGAAGAAGTTGCTTATATTTTGGATAATCTGTATCAAGTTGAAAAGTATTTAGAAATAGATTTCCCAAAGCGTGTCGTTCATGCTGATGCTAAAATCAGTAATTTCTTATTTAATAATGATAATCATTCGCAAGCAATCGCTGTGATAGACTGGGATACAATAATGCCAGGGAATATTTTGTGCGATTTTGGAGATATGATTCGTACATACGCAAACCTGAAAGCTGAAGACGATCCTAATCCTGAAAAATTGTTTGAACCTGATTATTATAAAGCGGTTAAAAATGGGTTTTTAGAACATTTAAAATATGATTTACAACCAATAGAGATCGAAAATATGGATTTTGTTGCGTATATTGTGATTTATATTCAGGCGGTTAGATTTTTGGCAGATTATTTAGAAAACGATATTTATTATTCGATTTCTTATCCAAAACAAAATCTAAATCGTACGATTAATCAAATCAATTTATTAAAAGCATTAACAAAATTTCATGAAGAAAATTCGGTTCGAAAAATATAAACCTACAGATTTTAATAACTTTTTTAAACTTGTTCAGGACGACGAAGTGATGAAATATATCTCTGGAAAAGGTTTGAATGAAGAGCAAGCAAATCACAAATTTACATCAATCTTAGAAAAAGGTAGCGTTAACGAAAACCTTGGTTTTTTTAAGGTTTATGACGAAAACGACACACTTTTAGGTGATTGTAAATTGGTGTATAACAAACATATCGAAAATTCACTTGAAATAGGTTATTTATTGAAAAAAGAATTTTGGAGAAAAGGTTTTGGATCAATGATTTGCGAACATTTATTAGCAGAATCAAAAGAAAAATTTCCTGATTTGCAAGTAATGGCTGTCATCGATCCTGATAATGTTGCTTCAAGAAAGTTGTTAGAAAAGTTTAATTTTGAATCGTATTGGAAAGGCATCGAAAATGATTTGCCTACAGAAAAATTGCTTTTAAAAGAGAAATGATACGAGTAAAAGATGTCGCTTTGGCGATGGAAGAAATAGCGCCTTTGGCGTATGCAGAGGATTTTGACAATGTTGGATTGCTAGTTGGTGATTACAATAATGAGGTAACAGAGATCTTGGTAACGTTGGACACAACACCAGAAGTTGTGGAAGAAGCGATTGAGAAAAATTGTAATTTGATTGTGAGTTTTCATCCAATTATTTTTTCTGGTTTAAAGAAATTGAACGGAAAAAATTATGTTGAAAAAGCTGTGATGACAGCAATCAAAAATGGAATTAATATTTATGCAACGCATACAGCTTTAGATAATTCGAAAGTTGGAGTTAATTTCAAAATTTCTGAACAATTAGCTTTATTGAATACGAAAATTCTTATTCCAAAATTGCAAACTATCAAACAATTAATTACCTATGTACCAACAGAACATGCTGAGCAATTGAAATTTGCGTTGTATGAAGCGGGTGCAGGAAAAATTGGGAATTATGATTCGTGTGGTTTTGCGATAGAAGGCGAAGGAAATTATCGACCAACTGCTGGTGCAAATCCGTTTAATGGCGAAATAGGGAAATTGGAAGCAGTAAACGAAACGCGAATAGAGGTTATTGTTCCGCAACATTTGGAAGGTGATGTGATGAATGCTTTGTTCAAAAATCATCCGTACGAAGAAGTTGCTTATTCTGTTATTTCGTTGAATAATCAAAATAATTATATTGGAATTGGAATGATTGGAGAGTTGGAAAATGAAATGGAAGAACTCGATTTTTTCAATTATCTAAAAACTCAAATGAATACACCCGTTATTCGTCACTCGAAATTATTAAACAAAAAAATAAAGAAGGTTGCTGTACTTGGAGGTTCTGGCGCATTTGGAATAAAAAATGCAATTTCGGCTGGAGCGGACATTTATATCACGGCTGATTTGAAATATCACGATTTTTTTACAGCTGAAAATAAGCTTGTTTTGGCAGATATTGGACATTTTGAATCGGAACAGTTTACAAAAAACTTAATAACTTCGTATCTTAAAGAAAAATTTACTAATTTTGTGGTCTTTAATTCTGGAATTAATACCAATCCTGTTAATTATTGTTAACTATGTCTGAAACAAAAAATATCAAAGAACTAAGCGTAGAAGAAAAACTTCGCGCGTTATACGACTTGCAATTAATTGATTCACGTTTAGATGAAATCAGAAACACAAGAGGTGAATTACCTTTAGAAGTTGAAGATTTGAGCGACGATGTTGCACAATTAGAAACGAGAATCCAAAAAATAGTTGACGAAACTAAAGGTTTGGATGAAGAAATTAAATTGAAGAAAGAAGCAATCAAAAATGCTGAAGCTTTAATTAAAAAATACACGAAACAACAAGATAACGTACGAAACAATAGAGAATTTGATGCTTTAGCGAAAGAAGTAGAGTATCAAGGTTTGGAAATTGAGTTATCTGAGAAACGTATTCGTGAGTTTACAGTTAAAATTTCTCAAAAAAATGCACAAGTTGAAGAATTTAATGCAAAATTAAACTCAATGAAAGAGCATTTATCTCACAAACAAGCTGAGTTGGATACAATTGTAAAAGATACAGAAAAAGAAGAAAGTAATTTATTGAAATTATCTTCTGAATATTCTGCTAAAATCGAACAAAGATTATTAGACGCTTACAGCCGTATCAGAAATTCTGTGAAAAATGGTTTAGCTGTTGTTCCTGTACAACGTGGAGCTTCTGCGGGATCTTTCTTTACAATTCCACCACAAAGACAAATGGATATCGCTCAACGTAAAAAAATTATCGCTGACGAACATTCAGGACGTATCTTAGTTGATTTGGAATTAGCTTTAGAAGAGCAAGAAAAAATGGAAATCATTATCAAAGGATAATTTTCTTTGTTAAAAAATATTTTATTTAATATCAAAGTGTTACACGATTGTGTAACACTTTTTTTATGCTAAAACTAGTTGTTGTTATTTTTTAGCACGCTATTTGTAATACTGGCAATATAATTAGTTTGAAAATTTAGAAATTATGAAAAAAATTATATTTTTAGCAATGTTAGCTGTCTCGTCTATCTCATTAACATCTTGTGTGAATAATGATGATGGCTATTATGAACCTGAAATTGTTAATGTTGGACAAATCAATTATGATGGTGTATCATTTCCGCTTCGAAATGCAGTTGTTGCAGATATAAAAAAGGCTGATGGCGGATTTTATTATAGTGTAGAATTATCTACAAATCCAGTTCCTAAGAATGGTAAATTAAATGGAGCTTATTTGTATTTAGAAATTTTCCAAAGAGGTGATTTAAGTTTTAATGGATCTTACGTAACAGAAAATAATGATAGAGGATTGGATTATATCGAATATTATGAAGATCCTATAATGCAAAATTATGTGCCAGTTCTTAATTCTGGAACGTTTGCTTTGTTAGATACAGATTTTTCTTCTGGATCTATTAATCTAAAAAATTATTTTGACCCTTATAACAGAAGTTTATTATCTACAAACTTTGCATTGAGAGTTTCGAATGGTAAAACATTGACTGGTGATTTTGATGGATTATTTGATTTTATCCAATTATACAGCAAATCTGCTAAAGATGCTGTAAGTGCAAAATCTGCATCAACAGAAAGAGTAAAAACAGGAGTGAGAACACCTTCTGCAAGAAAATAAAATTTCAATTCATAGATACAAAAAACTCCGCTAAATATTTAGCGGAGTTTTTTATTGATATACTTTTTTGATTAAGCTTCTACTTCTTTATCACGATTCTTTGGAAAACGGCGATAACCTTTCAAATTAAATCTAAAATCTTTTTTCGTTGGACGAACAATAATACGTAATGATGAATCATTTGTAAAATAATTTTGAGCCCAATTAAAGAAAATAGCCAGTTTGTTGCGAACAGTCAAGATTAACATTAAGTGTAAGAACATCCATGTAAACCATGCCAAACGTCCAGAGAAAGAGAATTTAGGTAAGTCAACAACAGCTTTATGTTTTCCTATTGTAGCCATAGATCCTGGATCTTGATATTCAAATAAAGTTAATTTATCTTCTGATAAACCTTGTCCAATTTTATTGAAATTTTTGGCTAAATTCATAGCTTGATCCCCAGCAACACGTGCTAATTGAGGATGTCCATGAGGATATTTAGGTGTTTCCATACAAGAAATGTCACCAATAGCATATATGTTATCAGTTCCAATAATTTTACTTGTACGATCTACCTTAAAACGGTTACCTCTTTGTAACTCTTCTTGAGACACAGCTCCTTCAGGAATATTTCCTGTAACACCAGCAGACCAAATTAAATTTTTTGTTTTGATTGTGCGTCCGTCAGCTAAGGAAATAGTTTTTCCATCATAATCTGTAACTCGTCCTTCTGTCCAAATATGCACTCCCATATTTGTCAAATATTCGTGAGACTTTTTATGAGCTAAATCAGACATAGGTCCTAATAAATTAGGACTTCCTTCAATCAAATAAATATTCAATTTAGAGAAATCTAAATCTGGATAATCTTTTGGTAGAATGTGTTTTTTCATATGTGCAATTGCACCAGAAAGTTCTACTCCAGTTGGTCCACCACCAACAACAACAATGTTCAAAATTTCTTCTAATTCTTCTTCTGACTCAGCAGAATAAGCACTTTCAAAATTTGTTAACAATCTGTTTTTTAGCGTTAAAGCTTCGTTTGTGGATTTCATTGGGAATGATAATTCCTCAATTTGCTTATTACCAAAGAAATTTGTGGTACATCCCATGGCAATAACCAAATAATCGTAAGAAAAATCTCCGATTGTGGTTTCAACAATATTAGCTTCTTTTTTTATAGCTGTTACTTCAGCTAATCGTACGCTGACATTTTTACTTCCTTGAAATACTTTTCGTATAGGAAACGAAATATCACTAGCGTTTATTCCTGCTGTAGCAACTTGATAAAAAAGAGGTTGAAATTGATGATAGTTATAACGGTCAATAAGTGTAACAGAAAAGTGTGGGTTATTATTTAATTTACGGGCTAATTTAAGTCCAGCAAATCCAGCACCTAAAATGACAATCTTTTTCTTTTCCAAAATTCACTTTTTTGTAAAATTACGAACAAACTAAGAAACAATGAAAGATTTATTAAAAATTATTCTGAACCTTAGATATTTACTATGATATCGGATTGATTATTAGATTTTTTTAAATTTATGTTTTTTGTCAGTTTTAAATAAATTGTTAAAATTATTTGTGATTTCATGTATTTCTAAGCTTTTTTAATTTTGTTGAAAGATTAGAATTTAAACAATTTTTAAGCTGAATCGTTTTAAGAAATCAATCAAATTCACGAATTTTATTCCAAATTAATTAAGTCAAAAAAACAAGTAATGAGCAAATTATTTGAATCAATCAGTATAAATGAATCTATTTCATTAAAAAATAGAATTATTATGTCGCCAATGTGCCAATATTCTTCGGAAGATGGTTTTCCAAATGATTGGCATTTTCAACATTATGTTTCGCGTGCAGTTGGCAATGTTTCGGCGATTATACAAGAAGCTACCGCTGTTATTGCAGATGGTCGAATTTCGTATGGCGATTTAGGAATTTGGAAAGATGAACATATCGAAGTGTATCAAAAATTAACTTCCGAAATTAAAAAATACAATTGTGTTCCTGGGATTCAGTTAGCGCATGCAGGAAGAAAAGCAAGTACAGAAAAGCCTTGGTTGGGACACCATCAAATAAAATCTGACGAAAAAAATGGTTGGAAAACAGTTTCGAGTTCTAATTTACCTTTTAATGAATCGGATGAAATTCCACATCAATTAACAATTTCTGAAATTAAAGATGTTGTAAAAGAATGGGGAAAAGCA
The DNA here is from genome assembly GCF_002333005.1 of Empedobacter sp. UBA2044. Classification (NCBI taxonomy): domain Bacteria; kingdom Pseudomonadati; phylum Bacteroidota; class Flavobacteriia; order Flavobacteriales; family Weeksellaceae; genus Empedobacter; species Empedobacter sp. UBA2044. The sequence continues at coordinate 8,912 of NZ_DDBA01000050.1, read as the reverse complement.
ACTGAACGCGCGATAAAAGCTGGTTTTGAAATTTTAGAAATTCATGGTGCGCATGGATATTTGGTTCATCAATTTTTGTCGCCTTTAATCAATAATCGAACAGATGAATATGGTGGAAGTTTCGAGAATAGAATTCGTTTTGTGTTGGAAATTGTTGCTGAAATGCAAAAATATATTACAACTCAATCGCTTTGGGTTCGTTTGTCAGCTTCGGATTGGGCAGAAAATGGTTGGAATTTAGAAGAAACAATAGAATTGTGTAAGATTTTAAAACAAAATGGAGTAGAAGTGATTGATGTTTCGTCTGGAGGAGGAGTGAGTCATCAAAAGATTGATGTCAAAAAAAATTATCAAGTTCCATTCGCAAATGAAATTAAAAACCAAGTCGAAATCATTACTGGAGCTGTTGGATTAATTTTTGAGCCAAAACAAGCCGAAGAAATTCTTCAAAATGAAGAAGCAGATTTAATCTTTTTAGGAAGAGAATTATTACGCGATCCATATTTTGCATTACGTGCTGCAAAAGAGTTAGAAGAAGATATAAAGTGGTTGCCACAATATGAAAGAGCAAAAAATAATCATTACGCATAAATTATGTTAGCATTAAAAAAAATCCATCATATTGCAATCATTTGTTCGGATTATCAAAAATCAAAACATTTTTACACAGAAATTTTAGGATTCGAAATTGTGCAAGAAGTTTACCGAAAAGAACGTGATTCTTATAAATTAGATTTAGCTTTGCAAAATTATTACTGCATCGAATTATTTTCTTTTCCTAATCCACCAAAACGTGTTTCTCGACCAGAAGCTTCTGGATTGAGACATATTGCTTTTGCTGTGGAAAATATAGAAAATGAAGTAGAAAAATTAACGCAGTTGAATGTGATGGTAGAGCCAATTCGTGTGGATGAATACACGCAAAAGAAGTTTACTTTTTTTGAAGATCCCGACGGTTTGCCGATAGAATTATACGAAGAATAGAAGAATAAATGGTAAAAAAGAGTTTACTTGCCTTAGCAATGGGAGGTTTAGCCATCGGAATGACGGAATTTTCGATGATGGGAGTTTTAGAAGATTTTGCAAAAGATTTGAATATTTCAATTCCAACAGCAGGGAATTTTATATCAATGTATGCAATGGGCGTAATGGTTGGAGCTCCAACATTGATCATGGCTACAAGTAAATATTCGCCTAAAAAAGTATTAATCTTTTTTATGTTATTGTTTACCATTTTTAACTCACTTTTTGTTATCGCACCAAGTTATAATACCTTATTAATTGCTCGTTTTATGTCTGGTTTACCTCATGGAGCATTCTTCGGTGTAGGATCTGTTGTGGCAGCACAATTAGCAACAAAAGGAAAAGAAGCGCAAGCTATTTCGATTATGTTTGCGGGATTAACGTTTGCGAATTTAGTCGGAGTTCCATTAGGGACGAAATTAGGACAAGTTTTTTCGTGGCGATTAACGTTTGGGATTATTGCAAGTTTAGGATTAATCACAATGTTAGCGATTTCGCTTTGGGTTCCAAATCTTAAAAATACAAACAAAGGAAGTTTAGTAGAGCAATTAAGTTTCTTCAAAAAATGGGAAGCTTGGGTATTAATTGTGATGATTTCTATCGGAACTTCAGGATTATTTGCGTGGATAAGTTACATTTCTCCATTAATGACAAATGTGGCAGATTTACCCAAAACAAAAGTTCCAATTATTATGACCTTGATTGGTCTAGGAATGTTTGTAGGTAATTTTATAGGTGGAAAATTGGCAGATACCATGTCGCCAAATAAAGCTGCAATTATCTCATTTGCTTCGATGGCGATTTGTTTAGTGATTGTTTATTTCACTTCTCACATACAAATAATGGCTTATATTATGTCGTTTATTACGGGATTAATTGCGTTTACAATTGGTTCGCCAATTCAAATGATGTTGATTAATAACGGAAAAGGATCCGAAACTTTAGCCGCAGCAGCTGGTCAAGCAAGTTTTAATATCGGAAATGCTTTAGGTGCATTTTTAGGAGGAATTCCGATTGCAATGGGGTTAGGATTTAATTCGCAATTGTGGGTTGGCTTTATTATGGCTTCGGTAGGATCAATAATTGCAGCAATCTTTTTACAATTAAAATCGAAAAGAGTTTAAAAATATTACTTCAATCATAATCAAAGGATGTTCTACGGAGCATCCTTTTTTAGTTTATATTTGTAACAAATTAAACTCAAATGAATCATTACAAAGCTCTTATTATAGATGATGAACACTTTGCTCAACAAGGGTTAAAGAAAATTATTCAACATGCTTTGCCAGATTTTTTTGTTTCCATTGATACTGCAAATTCTGTAAAAGAAGGCGTTGAAAAAATTAAGGAAAATCAACCAGATATCGTTTTTTTGGATATTCACATGCCAGAGGAATTTGGGTTTAAATTATTTGATTATTTCGATGATATTACGTTTGATGTCATTTTCACAACAGCTCATTCAGACTATATTTTAGAAGCTGTAAATCAATGGGGATGTTTGGGTTATTTGATGAAACCTATTTCAATTTCTGATCTTAAAGTATTATTGAATCGTTTTGTAGAGCGTCAAAATCAAACAAAAATAACGAAAGAGATTATTAATATTGCAGATGATTTTGAAGATGAAGTAGAAACTGATAATCTGAAAGACGTTTTCAAAAATGAGCATGGAATTATATTTATTCCATCTATAACAGAGGTTTTGGTACTGAAAATTGAAAATATTATTTACTGTAAAGCAGATGATAGTTATTGTACAATTTTTACTGAAAAAGAGGCGTACATGGTAACTAAAACGCTGAAAGAGGTAGAAAATTTAATTGATCAAACCAATTTTTTCCGTGTCAATAGATCGTATTTGGTTAATATTAATTTTGCTAAAAAATTTGATAAACGAAACAATTTATTGATTCTGAATTGTCATCCAAAAGATGGTGAATCAAATCTTCCTGTAACTTCTTTGGGGTATAAAATTTTATCGAATGTGGTTGCGTAACTTCATTTTTTTACTTGTTTTATTTCATTGCTCTCATCAACTTTCTGCGCAATATGTTCTGACAAAACAATACACGTACGAAAATGGCTTGCCTGCCAATGAGATTTTGAGTGTTTACAAAGATTCTCGTAAAATCTTGTGGGTTGGAACTCGTTTTGGCGTATTTGTGAAAGACATGGACAATTTCAAAATGATGAAACGCTTCGAGAAAGTACAATACAATAATGTTTGGACAATAATAGAAGATAAGCAATATAATGTTTGGTTCGGAAGTTACGGACAAGGGATATTGAAATTTACTGGTCAACGTTTTGAACAAATTAATACAGCGAAAGGATTAGTTTCGGATCGTGTTCGAAATTTATTTTATTTAGATGATTTAATATATGTTGCTGCGCAAGGTGGCGTTTCGATTATTGATACAAAATCAAAGAAAATTTATAATCCTTCTTTTGAAAAAAATAACAATATTGTGTTCGAAGCGGTATCTTTTTTCGAATATCAAAACAAGGTTTATGTTGCAACAATAGATCATGGTGTTTATGAAGTTCATCGCGATAAGTTGAAGTTGGTCAATCCTTTCAATCGAATTAATTATAGTTTTTTGAATAATAATGATTTGTATTTGTCATCTTCTAAAGGTCTTAATATCATTTCGATAAACGATTTTTTGAATAAAAAATTGAATTTTAAAACCTACGATTTTCCAGTTTTTAGAAATCACAACATTTCAGATAAACGTCATTCTCTTTTATTAGCTGGTTACGAAACGGGTGCAGGAAATGGAATGGTTGCCGAATTAAAGGACAATAAAATAACAGATCAAACAGAAAATTTTAAAATCACTTCGGATTATCCATATCGAGTTTTTAGTAGTAAAACGGATGATTTAATTTATGTTGGAAGTGCTGATAAAGGACTTTTTGAAGTTCATTTTAATCATTTTTTAGATTTTTCAACGATTGATAATAAAAGAGTCATTGAAATTCTAAAAGTTGCGAATACACAATATTTTTTAACACCAGAAGGACTTTATTTTCAAGAGAATAATGTATTCAATAAGCAGATAAAGAGAAATGCTTTTTATCAATATATGCTTCGAAATAAGTCAAAATTCAAAGATTTTTTAAGTCAATCAAATAAAGATTTTTATGAAATTGATTTTGATTTGAAAGAAAAAAATCTTCGTTTTTATAAAATGATTATTCGTCATAATTCGTTTATTATAGCAACTAATTTAGGATTTTTCGAGTTAGATTTTAATGGAGAATTCAAAGATTATTTACCTAATCGAACAAGTCAATTTACATATTTTAATAATCAATTTATTCAGACAAATCCTTTTGGAGGAATTTTGGTTTTTGATGATCTGAATAATCTAAAATATCACGCATATTCAGCTACGCAAGCGAATGTTCCGAAAGATGTTGTTTCGATTTGTCAAAATAAAAAAGCTGTATTTTTTGGTTCTTCTTTGGATGGATTATTCAAGTATGAAAATGGAAATTTTATTTCTTATTTGCAAAATAATCAGTTTAATGAATCTAAAATTAAAATGATAAAATGCGTTGGAGATAATCAGTTGTTGGTTGCAACAGAATTTGCGAAAGTCTATATTTTAGAGGTAAAAGGAGATGAATTAATCACAAAAAAAGTAATCAATATTCGTGAAATTGGCGGGGAAAATATCAGTTCAATTGACATTTTTGGGAACTCAATTCTGATTGGAACCAATCGTAATTTACTCGTTTTCAATAATGGTAAAACATATATGATTGGTAATGAACAAGGTTTTGTAAATAAGGATATACATTCGTCTATTTTTGACGGAAAAACGGCTACAATTGGTGTTGAAAATGGATATTATAAGTTAAATCTTGAGAATTTATTAAAGCAAAAAAATCAGTCGAAAGAGATTATAATTACAAGTTTTAAAATTAATGATCAATCTTTTGGAATAGATAAATTTATGTGGTTTGATTTGATTGATAAAGATTTGAATTTAAAGAATAATGAGAATAATATTACATTAAATTTTGCTGTGGTTGATGCTAATTTTGCTCAAAGTTATAAGTACAGATATCGTGTAAATCCTGATGAAAAGTGGAACGAGTATTTTTATAACCCATCTATTTATTTGCGGAATATACCATATGGTAAATATCGTGTTCAATTAGAAATAACGGATACAAGCAATGGACAAAAACAAATTATTGATTTGGTTTCGTTGAATGTTGACGAACCTTTTTACTTGAATATTTATTTTATTTTGTTGTCAGTCTTAACTTTAGGATTGATTATTTATCGTTATAATACAAATAAAATCAAGACGTTAAATAAATTTAATCAATTAAAAATTAGTCAATTAAATGAAAAAAATACTCAAGAAAATCAACGTTTGCAATTAGAGCGGCAATTAACCGAAACGAAGTTAACAGCTTTACAATCGCAAATGAATCCGCATTTTATTTTCAATGTGCTGAATTCTATTCAGTTTTATATTTTGGATAATGATATTGATAATGCGTTAAATTCGTTGGGACGTTTTTCTCACTTGATTCGTCAGATGTTAAATCTTTCAACAAAAGATGAAATTAGTTTGAAAGACGAAATTGATTTTTTGAAATTATATGTTGAAGTTGAGAATTTTAGATGGAAAAATAAAATAGAATTTGATGTTCAAATTGATAGTCAATTGGATATTTATCGCATCAAAATTCCTCCAATGTTGATTCAACCAATTATCGAAAATTCTTTTGTTCACGCATTTGATCAAAATCATTTACAACCGATTATCAAATTGATTATTCGTGTAAAAATTGATTATTTAGAAATAATCATTGAAGATAATGGAAAGGGAAATACAACACAAATTACGCAAAATAAAACTCACGATTCGAAAGCACTTAAGATAGTTAATGAGCGTTTACAATTGCTTAATCGTAATATTGAAGAAAATATTTTTATAAATTTTCATGAAAAAGGAACAAAAGTTCGAATGATTTTGAAAGTTGATTAAAATTTCACCTGAATAAATTCACAATTCACCTTGCTGAAACGTGAATTAACGAAATCTGAACTCTATTTTAATGATAGATATTATTCAGTATATATATTTGTTGTATCGATTTCAAACTAAGTATTAAACTTTGATGCTTTGTTTTCTAAACCTATGAAGACACCATAAAAGTATCTTAAAAGTTACATTTTTCGACGTGTGAGTCAAAAAATTTTACAACAAGAAGCTACTGCAAAGTAGCTTTTTTTTATCTTTATCCCCATGAAAAATGTACAATTAGGAAATACAGATTTAGAAATAAAACCAATTTTTTTCGGAGGAAATGTTTTTGGTTGGACATTGAATGAAGAAGAATCTTTTCGAATTTTAGATGGATTTTTGGACAGAGGATTTAATGCGATAGACACTGCAAATAACTATTCGTATTGGGTGGAAGGTAATGTTGGAACAGAGTCTGAACGAATTATCGGAAATTGGTTAAAATCGAGAGGAGTGAGAGATCAAATTGTTTTGGCAACGAAAGTTGGTGGACGAAATATGATTCAAGATAAGCCAAATACTACAAAAGCTCATATCTTAAAAGAAGTAGAAGAATCACTTATCCGTTTACAAACAGATTATATCGACTTGTATCAAACTCATTATGATGATGTAAATACACCTGTAGAAGAAACTTTATCCGTTTATAATCAATTGATAAAAGAAGGAAAAGTGAGATTTATAGGAGCTTCTAATTTTTCTTCGGAGCGATTGATTGAATCGTTGGATAAATCAGAACTTTATAATTTGCCGCAATACAAAACCTTGCAACCTGAATATAATTTGTATGATCGTCAGCATTTTGAAGAATTTTTGCAACCTGTTGCTGAGAAATATAATTTAGCTGTTATCCCTTATTACAGTTTAGCGAGTGGTTTTTTATCAGGTAAATATAAAACTGAAGAAGATTTACAACAAAGTTTGCGCGGTAATGGAATCAAAAAGTATTTGAATGAAAGAGGATTCAAAATTTTGGACGCTTTACAAACTATTTCTACACGATATAATATTTCTTATTCGGCAGTTGCATTGGCTTGGTTAATGGATCAGAAAACTGTTGTAGCTCCCATTGCGAGTGCAACTAAGGAACAACATCTTGATGCTTTTGTAGAAGGTGTAAATGTGCAATTATCTCATGATGATGTTAAACTTTTGACTGAAGCAAGCGAATATTAGAATGGAAAATTTACAAATGAAACCCAAATTAACTCCAATCATTTTATGGATAATGATTATTGGGAGCGGTTTGGTTGTGGCAAATAATTATTACAATCAGCCATTATTGTCATTAATCGCTAAAGATTTTAATGTTTCCGAAAGTAAAGTTTCTAATATTGCAATGTTAACACAAATTGGATACGCTTGTGGATTGTTGTTTATTATTCCTTTAGGAGATTTACTGAAACGAAAACGAATGATCTTAATCGATTTTGTTTTTATAATCGCAGCTCTTTTGGGAATGTATTTTGCACCATCTGTAAGCTGGCTTTTTCCATTAAGTTTTCTAATCGGTTTCACCTCAGTTATTCCGCAAGTTTTTGTGCCAATGGCGGCTGAATTAGCTGAACCTCAAAAAAAAGCGCAAGCTGTCGGGATGGTTATGAGTGGTTTGCTTGTTGGTATTCTACTTTCTCGTGTTTTTAGTGGCTTTATTGGTGAATATTTAGGATGGCGAGAAGTTTATATGATAGGCGCAATTTTAATGTTTGTTCTATGGATTTTTATCTATATATTTTTACCAGAAATACAACCAAATTTCAAAGGAACTTATGGTAATTTGATGAAATCGATTGTAGATTTAGTAAAAAATCAACCACAATTAAGATTAGCTTCTTTTCGTGGAGCTACAGGTTTTGCAGCATTTAGTGCATTTTGGACAACATTGGTTTTTCACTTAGAAGAAGCACCATTTTTTGTTGGAAGCGATATTGCTGGTGCTTTTGGATTAATTGGAGCAGTAGGAGCATTAGCTGCTGCATTAGTTGGTAGAGTTTCAAAAGTTCTGTCAACATCAAAAATTATCTTTTATTCCATCATTACTATGCTAATTTCTTGGGGATTTTTCTATGAATTTGGCTATACATATTGGGGATTAATTGTTGGTGTAATTTTGATCGATTTAGGTTTACAGGCAATGCATGTTTCTAATCAAACCATTATTTTTGGATTAGATGCCAAAGCAGGAAATCGAGTGAATACAGTTTACATGACAAGCTATTTTATTGGTGGATCTTTAGGAACATTTATTGCAGCAAATGCGTGGGATAAATTTCAATGGAATGGAGTGGTTGCTGTTGGCGTTTTTTTTACTTTAATCTGTTTGATTTCTCATATTTTATTCAATAAAAATAATAAGTGATGAAAGATTTTTCTTATGAAATAACATATAAAACAGCGAGAAGTAGCGGTGCAGGAGGGCAAAATGTAAACAAGGTTGAAACGATGGTTTTAGCAAAATGGAACGTTGAAGTTTCCCAATTTTTTTCTGATGAAGAAAAAGCATTAATCACAGAAAAGCTAAAAAATAAGATTAATTCAGAAGGATTTTTACAAATCAATTCGCAAGAATCTCGCTCTCAATTGGACAATAAAGAATCTGCAACAAAGAAAATGTTAGAATTAGTTGAAAAAGCATTGATTATTCCAAAGTTTAGAAAAAAGACTAAACCTACTAAAGCTTCTCAGCAAAAAAGACTGAATCAAAAGAAACAACAAGCTGAGAAAAAAGACTGTCGTAGGTTTAAATTTTAGAACAATTAAATTCGATCAACTAAAAAAATTAATAAACTACATTGTATTGCTATAATCATTACTATGTAACGTCCTGAAAAA